>JALOMC010000012.1 GCA_025455665.1 Chitinophagaceae bacterium
CCCGACTTTCCGCCTTTCCGACTTTCGACATGCTCCAGGCTGCACGGTTCTCCTGACTCCCGACTCCCGACTCCGGACTTTCTGACTTTCCGACTTTCCGACTTTTATACCACCCCCTCAATGTTTGCCGCTGCAAAGTGGGCATGCTGCGCTCTGGCGCAAAGCCGCTCAGCTTTTTTACCAATGTGCTGATGCCGGGGGCGGTCATAAAAAAGTTGTACGCTGCCGGGAAAATGGAACCCAGCTGTGCACTCTTTGTAAAATTGGCAATCAGCCGGCTGCGCAGCGGTACGCCATTGGCATCGTAGTAGTGTTGCAAAAACTCAGCTTTCAGCTTGGCCACGTCCACATTGCTGGGGCACTCGCCCTTGCAGCCCTTGCAGCTCAGGCACAGGTCCATCACTTCTTTGATCTCTTCATGGTCAAAGCGGTTCACCTTGTTGCTGTGCGTCAAAAACTCTCGCAAAATATTGGCCCGGGCCCGGGTGGTATCCTTCTCATTTCGCGTAGCCATGAAAGAGGGGCACATGGTGCCGCCACTGAGGTGCGTTTTGCGACAGTCGCCGCTGCCATTGCACTGCTCGGCGTGCTGCAGCACATCCTGGTTGTGGTAGCGGAAGATGGTATTGAATGTAGGCGTTTGCTGCCCCGGCTCGTAGCGCAGCATGCTGTTCATGCTGGGCGTGTCTACTATTTTATTCGGGTTGAAGATGTTTTGCGGATCCCAGGTGTACTTCAGCTGGCGCAGCAGCTCGTAGTTGTGCTGGCCTATCATCTGCGGAATGAATTCGCCCCGCAGGCGGCCATCACCGTGCTCGCCACTCAGCGAGCCATTGTACTTTTTTACCAGCGTGGCTATTTCTTCTGCTATTACCCTGAAAAGGCGGTTGCCTTCTTCGGTTTTCAGGTTGATGATGGGCCGCAGGTGCAGCTCGCCACTGCCGGCATGTGCATAGTGCACACTGTACAGGCCGTGCTTTTTCAAAATCTCGTTGAAGTCGCGGATATAGGCCGGCAGGTCGTTCACATCTACTGCCGTGTCTTCTATCACGGGTACAGCTTTTTCATCGCCGGGCAAATTGCCGAGTAATCCCAGACCAGCCTTGCGCAGCGTCCAGATCTTCTTGCAATCATCGCCGTACAGCACCGGAAAATGATAACCGAGGCCGGCTGCCCGCATATCGGCTTCTACCTGTTGGCAAATGGCGGCTATTTCTTCGCGGGTGTTGCGGGCATACTCCACCACCAGGATGGCGCCGGGATCGCCCTGCACAAAAAAGCGGTTCTTGCGCTGCTCAATATTGTCCTTGGTGCATTCCAGTATGTAGTGGTCAATCAGCTCGCTGGCGCTGGGTTGGTATTTCAGCGCTATCAGGTTGGCCCGCAGGCTCTCGTCAATGGTATTGAAATGCACACATAGCAGGCCGGTTTCGCGGGGCGGCAGCTCGTTTACGTGCAGTTTTATTTCGGTAATGAAGCACAGGGTGCCTTCGCTGCCTGCTATCAGCGAACAAAAGTTGAAATCGGGGCCACCGGCAGTAAAGGGTGCCATTTCTACCAGCAGGTCGATGGCGTAGCCGGTATTGCGGCGTTCAATGCTTTTTTTGGGAAACTGTCGGCGGATTTCATTTTGGTTGGCTTCCACACTCAGCATGCTGCGCACCTGCCTGTACACGGTTCCTTCCAGTGTGGGCAGTTCGCATTTGGCATGAAACTCGTCGAGGCTCAGGGTGCCAAATACCACTTCGCTGCCATCGCTCAGCAGGCAGGTTACTTCCAGCAGGTGGTCGCGGGTGCTGCCATACACTACGCTGTTGCTGCCGCAGCTGTTGTTGCCCACCATGCCGCCTATCATGGCCCGGTTGGCCGTGCTGGTTTCGGGGCCAAAAAACAAGCCATGCGGCTTCAGGTACATGTTCAGCTCATCGCGGATGACGCCGGGCTGCACCTGTACCCATTTTTCGGAGCTGTTCAGCTCCAGTATTTGGGTAAAATGCTTGCTCACATCTACCACAATACCGGGGCCCACTACCTGACCGGCCAGGCTGGTACCGGCGGTGCGGGGTATAAGGCTGGTGCCGTGCTGGCGGGCAAACTGTATGAGCCGGATGAGGTCGTGGTGGGTTTGGGGAATGGCCACGGCCAGCGGCATTTCGCGGTACGCCGAGGCATCGGTGGCGTACAAAATGCGCATGGTGTGGTCGAAGTACAACTCGCCCTGCAGCTGCTGCGCCAGCTGGCGCAATTGGTCCGTCAATGGTTGGCTCACGTCGGTTTCTGTATTGTAGGAGGCAGGCAAGCCCGGCGAAAATACTGGCAATGGGCCGAACCACCCCAAAATGTGGAGCCTGCCGGCAGCGGCGGCAAGCCATGCCCGCATGTCCCCATTCCTTACCTTTGGCCACCTCATAAAAAATACGAGTAGCAAGCTGTGGCGCTGAAAATACTGGAGTGGAGAAAAGCCAATACCGGCGATGATGCCGAGATGAGCTTTGTAGATCATTTGGAGGAGCTGCGCTGGCACGTGGTGCGGGCCTTGTTGGCCATTATCATTTGTGCGGTGGTAGTGTTTGTGTACATCGATGAGGTGATGGATGTAGTGATTTTTGGCCCCATCGAAAAAGGATTTGTGACCTATAGCTGGCTGTGCAAGGTGGGCAACCAGCTGGGCATGGGCGATGCGCTATGCCTGCCCGCCCCCGATGTGCAAATGCAAACCACCACATTTGGCGGCCAGTTTATCAGCAGCATTACCATTGCTTTTGTGTGCGGCGTCATTGTAGCGTTTCCCTACGTGTTTTGGGAGCTGTGGCGCTTTGTAAAGCCTGCCCTGAAGCCCAGCGAGCTGAAGAACACCCGCGGCGCTATCTTTTTTGTCACCTTCTTTTTCCTGCTGGGGGTGGCTTTTGGGTACTTTTTGCTGGCACCTTTTACGTTCAGCTTTCTGGCCAATTATAAAATTGGCACCCACAACATCATTGAAACCAAGCCGGTACTCAATGATTATATCGACAACCTGGTAGACATTACGGTGGGCGCCGGCCTGGCCTTTGAGCTGCCGGTGGTGAGCTATGTGCTGACGCGGATCGGCCTCATCACCCCCCGCTTTTTGCGGGAGTACCGCCGCTATGCCTACGTGGCGCTGCTCATCATTGCTGCCATCATTACGCCCAGTCCCGACTGGATGAGCCAAATGATAGTGGTGCTGCCGCTGATGGGCCTGTACGAACTGAGCATTGTGATTTCGGCCCGGGTATCACGCAAAATTGTAAAACGGGAAGAAGAAGAGTGGAGCTAAGCCCCGTGGCAGGCAAATACCGATGCTTGCAGCTCTAAGATGCTTTGCTATGACAGGTAAAAAATTCGATATCAAAAAGTGGCTGCTACAGGCCGTACTGGCTTTCTTCGGGCTGTTTGTCGTTGGTTTTTTCATTGAAGTGGTCTACCTCGTGGCGAAGGGTCAACCGTTTCAGGAGGCCTGGCAGCGCTACCTGGCAGAGTCGCTCAGTACCACCCGCCTTATCAGCCGCGGTATTATAGCGCTGGGTATCAGCTTGTATTTCATGTTTCGTTCGCCGCAGCGGGGCCGCCGCCAAAGCGATTGATCCTCTTTCCTCTTTCTTCATCCGCCTTTTCAACCTACCGATTATGCAGTTCAATACACAGCTTCCCATTGCCATTGGTGCCGACCATGCCGGTGTAGAATACAAAGACGCCACGGTGCAGTGGCTGAAAGAAAAAGGCTTTGAGGTGCTCGACTTTGGCACCCACGGCAGCAGCTCGGTCGATTACCCCGATTTTGCACATCCCACGGCTTTGGCGGTAGAAGAGGGGCGGGCTGCTTTCGGTATTTTATACTGCGGCAGTGCCAATGGGGTAGCCATTACGGCCAATAAGCACCAGGGCGTACGAGCGGCCCTCTGCTGGCAAAAGGAGGTGGCCGAACTGGCCCGCCAGCACAACAATGCCAATGTAATTTGCATGCCGGCCCGCTTTGTGGCCTTGCCGTATGCACTGCAAATGCTGGAGCTATTTATGAATACTGCTTTTGAAGGCGGCCGCCACGCCAACCGGGTGGGTAAAATAGGCTGTGCTTAGGGCGCCTCGGCGCTGGCCTTGCGGGCTGCCCCTACATCAAACGTGAGCCGAAAGCCCAGCGATAGCTGCGGTATCACCAGCCTGCTATAGTCAAAATCGAACAGCAGCCAGTTGGTAGTGATAGGTACCTGTGCATCGGGCGGTAGCAGCGGCAGGTGGTTTCGCCAGCGGATGCCCAGCCCCAGCCAGTTTTCAATGGTTGTTTTTCCCTGTGGGTGCACACTGTACACCAGGCCTATTTTAGCTTCTGCTGTCCATACCTGTTTGCGGCTGTACACCTGCATCAGCTCTTCGTAGGCAGGTACGCCATTTACCACCCCACGGCCTATCCACTGCTCGCCATCGTCGTAGCGTACGCCTTTGTAGGTCAGGTCGGTATCTACAAATGCTGCTGGCCTGCGGCCGAAGTAAAACCGGTGGCCGGCCCGGCCGATAATGCCCCGGGCACTTGTGATGCCTCCATCGTTTTGCTGTCCCATGGTAGAGGCAAACACATAGCCCAGGTCGGCAAACACTGCCCGGCGCTGCCGATACACGTACTCCAACCCGCCAGTCAGGTTCATATCAAATACATTGAGCAAGCCGAGCGGCTGCCAGCGCAGCTTCAGCTGGTTGGCCTGGTAGGGCTTGTCGTAGCGTTCGTCGTGGCGCAGCCGGGGGCGGTTGTCCTGCCGCACATTCATAGTTTGGCTATGGGCTACGGTGGCCAGGGCAGCAGCGTACAGCAGCAAGTACAGTTTTCTCATGTCAAATCACACTCAGCTGCCGGGGATTGGCGGGGTTGGAAATATCGTACACGAGGGTACCGCGACTCGTCCAGCAAAACAGCAGCTGACCGTAGGGTACCACATCTAAAAAGCGGCCATGCGTTTCGCTCAGGCTGCTCAGCAAGCGGGGATTGTAGGCATTTTTAATATTGAAAAGCTGCAGGCCGCCGGCATCGCACACATACAGCACAGTATCGGCATAGCCCAGCCCAAACGGTGCCTGCAGCGGCACGGCAGCCCGCTGTTGGGGTTTCAGTATGTTTTTAATGTCGTACACCGCCAGTATGCTTTGCACACCGCCACACTCAGCATTGCTGCGCAGGGTGGCAAAAGCTACCGTGTCTTTGGCAACTACAGGATCGCAGCGGCGCAGCACGGTAGGGCTGATGGCCTCACTCAGTTTGGCTGGCTGTGCGGGGTTGGCAAGGCTGAAAATGTGCACCACACTGGTGCTGCCTATAAACAGCTTATCGCCAAACGGGAAAATGGTCTCTATCTCGAAGCCTACATTTTGCACGCTGGTAATGACCGGGTTGGCAGGATTGCTCAGCTGGTAGGTGGTGAGCTTTTGGGCATCTACCGTGTACAGGTATTGGCCGGCAATAGCAAAGCGGGCAGTGCTGCCGCCTTTGCCCTGGGTGGTAGCGGCCGATTGCTGAACGTCGCCGGCCTTCTCGCAGCCCGGTAAGCCCAGGCTGGCAGCCAGCAGCAGCAGGCAAAGGCGAAAAAAATGGTTCATGGCGGTTAGTGTTTGCAGTGATGAAACGGCGTGATAGTTATGGTTCTTTAGCGACGGCAGCGGACGGCCACATTTTGTTTTTGCTCCCAGCGCACCACTACTCCCTTGGAGGGGTCGGGGCACTCAAACGATACGCCAAACAAGGGTGGATACTCCTGATTGGCCGGCGGAAACACTTTTTCAATGCGTTTGACCAGTGCTGGTCCTCCACTGGCCTGCAGGTTGTACACCAGCAAATCGTCGTAGTTGTTTGTATACAGGTAGCCATTGCTGACGGCCATCTCGGTGCACAGGGGTATTTTCAAAAAACCCAGCTTGGCCGGTGCTGCCGGGTTGCGCATGTCTATCAGGTGGATGCCCTCGTTCAGCTCGTTTTGCAGCAGCAGGCTGCCATACAGGTATATTTTGCCGGCATTTACGGTAGGTCGGGCTGCTTCAAACCCAATGCTATGCAGCTGTGTGGCCTGTGCATACACAGGTACAAAGGCTGTGGATGGTGGGGGCATGGTATCGTTATTGGTTTGGCAGCCAGCCAGGCCCACCGCCCCAAGCAGTATCCAGGGTATTATCTTCATACTTGCCTGCATTTTTTTTAATAGAGCAGGTAAAGCAACACAACGTTGCACCAAACTGTGGGGCAGCGGCAAAAAAAGACAGAAAAAAGACGAAAGAGAGGGTTAGCTGATAATAGCAGCTACGCTGTAAATAGCAACAAGCAACAGTATAAATACAATAACCAGCGTAGTCACTGGCCTTGAGGACGACTTCATGAGATGGCGGTTTTTCAAATCTATCGGCATGCAGGTAGCAAAAGCAGTGCCGAATTGCTCACGGTATGTGAATTGTGTAACAATCAGGTAACAGCACTTGGCCTACTTACGAAAACTAAACCATGGGCGCTGCTGTCGGGTGAGGTTCAGTTTTACCTGACAGCGATCGATATCGCTCTGATAGTCCTTCACCTTTTCGTTGTTCATGGTTTGCAGCAGGGCTTTTTTGTACCAGCCAATGGCATCGGTATACTGGCCGCGTAGCTCGGCTACCATGCCGTACCGAAAGTATACCCAGCTTTTATCGATGGTGCGGATGCCCAGACAGCGATCGAGAAACTCGTGCAGCTCCTCAAATCGCTCCAGATCGACCAGGATGCTGGCCATGTGAAAATAGGGGTGCGGGTACAGCGGGTCGGCCGCTATGGCTGCTTTGAAATGGACTTCGGCCTTCTGAAAGTTTTCGAATTGTGTTTTGTATAGCCAGCCCAGCGAGTTATGTGCAGGGGCGTAGTCGGGCTCTTCGTACAGTATTTCTTCATACTTTCTGAAAGCTTCATGAAAATTGCTGTTCCGGATATCGGCTTCAGCTTCGAGGTATAATTCTTCGGTGCGGGTGTTCATATAGTATTAAATGGAGCCTGCCACAAGTAGGCACGGCCTGTAAAGGTGCCGAAAAAAATGTGGGTAGCCCGTAAAAAAAGCCCGCTACGGCAAGTAGCAGGCAATGTTTGGCAGGCAGTATCCCGGCGCTGCTCAAAATTTCTGAAACCTTTCGAAGCATGCCTTTTCCAGCATTTCCCGGTCGTCGGGGTGCGCTATGCCGATGAGTGCATGGGCCCGCTGGCGCAGGTTTTTGCCGTACAAGTAGGCTATGCCATACTCGGTAACTACGTAGTGAATATGCCCACGGGTGGTGACCACACCGGCACCAGCCTTCAAAAATGGCACAATGCGAGGCACGCCTTTTACCGATCGGCTGGTGATAGCAATGATGGGCTTGCCGCCATCGCTGAGTGCTGCCCCCCGCATAAAATCCATTTGGCCACCAATGCCGCTAAACTGACGGGTACCAATGCTATCGGCACATACCTGCCCGGTGATATCAACTTCAATGGCGCTATTAATGGCGACTACTTTGGGGTTGCGCCGGATGACATGCGGATCGTTGACATAATCAATATCCAAAAACGCAAAACAAGGGTTGTCGTTTACGTAATTGTACAGCCGGTTGGTACCTACTGCAAAGCCGGTTACCGATTTGTTGGGGTGGATGCGTTTGCACCTGTTATTGATCACGTCATTTTCTACTAAAGGAATGATGCCATCGCTGAACATTTCGGTGTGTACGCCCAGGTTTTTGTGGTTGCCCAGGCATTTCAGCACGGCATCGGGTATGGTGCCAATGCCCATTTGCAGGGTACTGCCATCATCTATCATGCCGGCTATTATTTCGCCTACGCGTTTTTCGGCGTCGCCGGTTTTGGCACCGTAGTCTACCTGTGGCAGCTCTTGCTCGTGCCACACCAGGTGGCTAAAGCGCTGCACATGCACCATACCGTCGCCGTGGGTGCGGGGTATTTTGGGGTTTACCTGCGCTATCACATATTTGGCGGTGTTTACAGCACTGCGGGCTATATCTACACTTACCCCCAGCGAGCAGTAGCCATGCTGATCGGGCGGCGACACCTGCACCAATGCCACATCTACCGGCAGCACGGTTTTAAACAGGTCGGGTATATCGCTTAAAAAAACAGGGATGAAGTCGGCCCGGCCTTCGTTGACGGCGGTGCGTACTGAATCGCTGACGAACATACAGTTGATCTTGAAATGATCTGTATACTCCGGCTTGTCCAGCGTTATGTCGCCTTGTACGGTAATGAATACGAGTTCTACATCGTGCAGTCGGTCTTTTTGTTTGGCCAGCTCGGCCAGCAGGTACAGCGGTGTTTGGGCACTGCCATGTACATACACCCGGTTGCCGCTTTCAATGGTTTGCAGGGCTTCTGCTGCGCTTACATAATCAAACTTGGTCAGCATGATGGATTTACATTTTCGGTTGCAGGTTCAAAGGTGCAAGCCTTTACTTTTGAGGCAAATGAGATATATCATGAAGGTGGCGGCATTGGCCTTTGCATTATTATTGATGGGTAGCGGCGCAATGGCGCAGTTGCAGATCACCGAACCCGATAAATCACCCCTCGATGTGTCGTACCACCCACATGGTTATCCGATACTGAAAATTCAGGGCAAAAGTGCACCAGCCAGGCCTTCGGCCCGTGTACTATACAGCCGGCCGCAAAAAAATGGCCGTACCATTTTTGGTGATGTAGTACGCTATGGCGAAGTGTGGCGCATGGGCGCCAATGAAAGCACTGAGGTGGAGTTTTACCGTGATGTGACTGTGGCCGGCAAAACGCTGGCAAAAGGCCGCTACACGCTGTATGCCATCCCTCAAGCAGGCAAGTGGGTCATCATTTTCAACAAAGGACTGGACAACTGGGGCGCCTTTAACTACCAAAAGGAGTTGGACGCAGCCCGTGTAGAAGTGCCCGTGGCCCGTGCGGACGCACCTGTTGAATTTTTTACCATCGTATTTGATGCCAATGGCAACCTGGTAGTATTGTGGGATGCGGTGAAGGTGGCCATACCGATAAAGTATAAATAGGCGATGGGTGGCACCAATGGGGACAAAAAAGCCAACCCCTGAAGGGGCTGGCTGGCGGATGGAGCCCCGGACGAGCCAGGGCAGTGCAAGTTGATCCGCTGTTAGTTGAGGAATACCTGATACTGCAATACCAACGCACCGTGTCGGGTTTGTCGCTGTCCATTGCCTTCTGTAGTGGTTTTGTAAATGGGCCGGTCCTGGTAGGCCAGTGTAAACTTGCCCTGATGCCCGCTAAGCAGCCAGTTGATGCCGGCATCGTAGTAGTTCATCTCTTTATCCAGCGCATCGTACTGCGCATGTTGGCAGCTGGCATAGGGCATCAGTTGGCCATGCGCCACAGTATTGATTGGCAAAAGCCATGCTAGTTGGGCGTACCAAACCTGCCCGCTGCCATACGCCGGATAGCCATTGCCAGGACCGTTGAGGTAGCCGGTGCTACCGCCATTTGCCATATTCATTGGTGCACTATTGCGCAGGTAGCCTTGGCCAAACTGCAGGCGGGTGAAGCTGGCATATGCGCTGATGGCCGATCCGTTTTTTCCAGCCAAAGGGGCATCGTAGTATACATCAACTGCCCAGTTGGCCATAGCGGTATAGCTGGTATCATTGCCTTTGCGTAGCCACATGGCCCGCGGCTGGTACTGAAAGCCGGCTCCAATATTGAATACCCTTTTGCTACCCAGATAGGTACCGGTAGTATAGGGCAAAACATCGGCCTCTTTGTCGAGCAACTGCCACATGCAATATGCTTGCGTAAGCGGGTGAGGCGGCTGCGCTGCAAAGCTGGCATGGCTACCGGGCTGGGCAATGTAGCCAGCCGATTTTTGTACTGCCAGTGGCTGGCTGAGTACCAACCTGTAGTCTAGCCGGCCCCATTTTCCTTTGCTGTATACACTTAGCTTTCGCAAAAACTGGTCGGTCACGTCGTTGGTGGTTTGCTCAAACAGTGGCGCATCGAGGCCGGCCAAACTGCCAATAGCCGGCGAAGCAAAGCGGCTGAGCCCACTCCATCCTGTTAGACCCATGCCTATACTCATATGACCAGGTAGTAGTTCGTATTCGCCCAGCGCATCGTGCACAAAAAAGCCTTGTTTACGATCGGCCAGAAAATTGAAATTGTTTTGTCCGAACTGTGTATAAAAGAAGATGCGGCGAGCTACCTGCCCGTATAGCTGCATCCGCAATCGCCGGATGCCAATATCTGAGTATTGGGCCTTGTGAAAGCCATTGATGGCTGAGCCAGGATTGAGCCAGGTGTGCCGGGCCCACACCTGCACAGTTGCTGTCATCTTAAGGTACTGCGTGCCGTCGCTGTTCAGCCATAGCCTGCCATCTTTATACCCCTGTGCTTGTGCAGCCATACTGCTGCCGGCCATTAGCACTGCCAGCCAGCAGGCAATTTTTGTTTTCTGTTGCATACTTGGTTTTATTGTACTCTGAAAAAGGAGAGTGGAAGCCAGACACTAGTGCCGATGTTTGTGCTTCCGTTTTTTTCGAGCTGCCAGGTGGTGCTTGCCCATTGGCTGATGATCATCCAGTCCTACTATTTCTACCTGTCCGCCGGCTGCTTCGTAGTCGTGTTTAAAGTGTTGCAAATTTTCAAGCACGGTATGGTCTACCAGTCGGGTATGCTGCAGGTCTATCACTACATTAAATCCATAAGGGATGGCATATAATTTGTCTTTGATACCGATGAGATTGGTGAATACAGCAGCTTTGCTAATGCTCACATAGTAGCTGTCATCGGTAAAAGACACAGAAGTAGGGGCTTTGAAAATGCTGCTGAGTGGCTTGCCATTTAGCAGGTGTATGATGATTTTGCACAGCATACCGGCAGCAATGCCTACCAGCAAATCGACCGCCAGTGTGGCAATGATGGTGACAACGAATACGATGAGCTGCGAAGGCCCGATTTTGAACATATGCGCAAACTCTCTGGGGTGTGCCAGCCGAATGCCTACCGATATGAGCATGGCCGCAAGGGCGCAGTTAGGAATCAGCTCGATGATGGGCGCAGCCAGTAGTACGAATAGCAGCAGCCAAAAGCCGTGAAAAAAATTGCTCCAGCGTGTATGTGCGCCATTTGCCACATTGGCGCTGCTGCGGGCCACCTCGCTTATCATAGGCAGGCCGCCCAGTATGCCACTTACTATATTGCCCAGCCCCACAGCTATCAGGTCTTTGTTCGCATTACTCTTTCGTCGCCAAGGGTCGAGCATATCAATTGCTTTTACCGTCAGCAGGCTTTCGAGTGTACCCACCAGTGCAAACATCAGCACATACTTGGCAAAAACCAGTGCATGAGAAATACCACCAAAACTGACATTGACGCCGAGGTTGTCCAGCAGATTACCCAGGTGTACCAAAGCATATTTCGGCTCGGTATGTTCAAAATCGAATGCCAGCTCGGCAGGTATGGCTACCAGTAGTACCACCAGCGGTGCGGGTATCTTTTTCAGCCACTTGTTTTTCAGCATGGGCCAGCCCAGCATAATGAACAAGCATATTACTCCTATAAAGGTGGCCTTCCAGTCAAGGTGCAAAAGGCTTTGTGGTATCATGGCCAATAGTTCGAAAGGCTCTTTGCCTTTGGTAAGAGCGGGATCTACATCGAGTAGCACATGCACCTGCTTGCTGATGATAATGATGCCAATAGCCGCCAGCATGCCATGAATAGCGCTTAGTGGAAACACATCGGTGAGTTTGCCTAGCTTGAATACGCCAAACAGCACCTGGAGCATACCGGCTACCACAATAGCACCTAATGCGTAATGCCAGCCCTGATCGCCACCGCCGAACTCAGCCACGGCGCCGGCTACAATGACAATAAGCCCCGCTGCCGGCCCCTTGATAGTAAGGCGACTACCGGCGAACATGCTTACTACCAGGCCACCAATGATAGCAGTAATAATGCCCATGATGGGCGGAAACTCAGATGCTTTGGCAATGCCTAAACTAAGTGGCAATGCCAGCAGGAATACTATAAAACCAGTCAGGGCATCTTGCTGCCAGTGTGCCGCAAGGCCGGCCAGGCCGTCTTTGGGCTTTGGCGTAGTTGCAGTAACTATGTTGTTCATTGTGATTGCTTTTTTTAGAAATGTGATGAAATGATGGGGAGCTTAGCTATTCCGATACCCCATTTCGTACACGCTTTTTGCGTGGGGCCCTAAAAAGATGCGGGCATAAATGCGAATGATAGCAAGGCCATCAATGATGAGGCTGAGGGCAGTAAGGCCGGCCAGCCATGGCTGATCTTCGTGTATGTGTGTAAAGACAAGATCCTCGCCAATAAACGTGGGGCTGATAGGAAAGCCGGCCATACCAAGGCAGGCCAGCAAAAACACAAAAGCAATTTTTGGATGCTCCCATGAATAGCCATGAAACTGATCGAGATTGACGGTACCTTCCAGCTGCTTTAGCCGCCGCAAGCAGGCAAAACCTATTGCCCAGCTCACCAGTACACCACTCAGGTACATCGCAATCTGATGAACACTCACGCTTTCATTGAAAGCAATTGCCAACGCAATCCATGTATGGTTCATAGCTACCAGGGTCCAGCTCATCCGTGCTTTTTTTCGCTCGGTGAAGCTTTTGAGCACCATGAGCAAGCCGATAAAGGCCAGCAGTACAGGCCACCAGTACCGAGCTGTATGGGGCAGGCTACTGCTGAAGCGAAGCGCCAGCAAACCACCCGAAAAGGCGATGGTGTAGAAGACGAGTACACGACGCAGGTTCAAAAAGTTCAGCTGCCTGCCGGCCCATTTCAAGGGGTTCCATGCATACTTGTAGCCCCAGCTATCCAGGTGCCACTCTTTGAGGCAAAGCAGATAAAGCGCATACTGCAGCTTTTGGGGCAGGTAGCCCTCGATACTTTTTTGTTGCGGTTCGTATTCATATACCTGCTCTCTGATGAGATAACTGACAACAGAAGGCGACACCAGCAACTGGTAGGTGCGCAAAAATGCATTGCCGGCGAAATGAATGAGTGCCAGAACCTGCCATCCTGCCGCTACTTCTACAAACATGATTCCGATTTGAGCAGCCGATGCATAGGCTATTTGGCTTTTTACACTGCTTTGTACCCTGGCAATACCGGTGGCTACCAGAGCAGTGCACATGCCCATAAAGGCCGTCAGCAAACGAACCGATAACTGGTGTTGCCATAGCGGATATGTGCGCATCATAAGAAACAGACCAAGATGCACGGATAGCGAGCCATAAAAGATGGCACTGCTGGGAGTGGGCCCCTCCATGGCTCGGGGCAACCAACTGGTAAATGGCAGCTGAGCCGACTTAGCAGCTGCCGATAGCAGCAGCATAAGTGAAATGAAAATGCCTACACCTGTATGCTGTAGCAATTGATGGTGTACCAATTCATTATTCGTCAGCTTCAAAAAGGTGATGTTTTCGGCAAACAGATGATGACTCATCCACATTGCCAGTATAATGCCCACATCGCCTATCCGATAAATGCTGAAGACTTTTACAGCGTTTTTTACGGGCAGATAGCGGTCGCGGTAAAAGGCAATGAGTAAAAAGGAGGCTAAGCCGAGTATTTCCCAGCCTATAAACAGCGTTTCGAAGTTGCCGCTGAAAATAGTGATCATGTAGCCCAGCAAGAAGAAATGGAGCGTGTTGAAAAACCGCTTGTAGCCTGCTTCGCGGTGCATGTAGTACCGGCTGTAAATGGTGACAAGGGTGCTGAGCAATGCGCCTATTAGCAAATAAACCGCTGTAATGCTATCAAAGTGGAGGTCAAGGAAGAATTCGTAGCCCGCACTTTTATAGATAACAATGTCTTTGTGATCGATCATTGGGCGGCCCTTGTAAAGCCATACGGCTACATATACAAGGCCCGATACCAACTGCAAGGTAACGGTACCTGCCGCCAGCAGGCTGATGCTGTTTTCGCTGCGAGGCTTTATGACAAGGCTGCATGCATATCCCAGCAGCGGTATCAGCAGAAAAATGGATAATACTTGTTCCATCATGGTTATAGCTGATTTTGATCCAGCAGCATCACAGGCAGGTTGCCGCGTTCTTTGGTGAGTAATTTGCTGAGGTCTTTTGCAACCGGGATGCTTCCGCTAAGCGGTGTGTATGGTATAAACTTGTTTCCATCGAACCACTGTAGCGCTTTGCTCTGCGGATCAATGCATACCAGGTGCACCCACTGGCGGTGAAACCACTCCCAGGTCTGTTCGTCGCGACCTATTACTTGCAGCACGGTAGCGGCGTCTCGCTCTACTACTACCAGTAAGCGTAGCGGCTCGTGTACCTCTACCATTTGCGCAGGAAGGCCCGGTCGCAGGTCGCCATCTATGCCGTTGGCTACACCAAACAGGCCCATCACATTGTGGGGCAGCTTGGTACCGGCGCCCAGTTTTTGATTATCGGTATGACTGAAATAGTATTCCAGATTGATACCGCCGGCTACAGGTGCTACTGCCTTCAGTATGTTGTATAAATAATCGCCCTGCGGATCTACCTGATAGTCATATGAATTGAGGAAAGAACGCCTATCAAGAAAGATGCTGCGGGTAAGCTGGCGCCTACCAACAATGGCAATAGCATTGGTAGCATGGTTGAGCTCGGGCCTAGGCTCGAAGAGAGACACCGAGCGGCGCTTTACCTGGGCATGAATGCGATTGGGCAGCTGTTGCAGTTTGATGGATTCGAACCGGCGGGCTCGTTCCACGGCATTCAACTGCAAAGCTTTTGCAAATACTTCGCCGTGCAGCTTGTGGTGTTGGGTCAACCCGGCGGGCAGATCTGCCTCATCATAAAATAGTATTTCATCTCGGGTTGTATCGTGCAGTGCTCCTATAAAGTGAGTGGCCGGTGGAATATTGATGCCCCTTGTAAGTAGTAATTTCCTTACGGTCTGGTGATTGGCCATGTGGGCAAATACCCGTGCATTTACCGATCCGGGACGGCCGCTGCAGGCGCCACAGTCATAGGCGGCATAGTGTGGGTTATTGGCGCTGCTGGCACCATGCCCTACTATGTAAATGAGCGGTGCAAAGTGCTGTACTAAACCGATGCTCTTAAGCACAGCCTCTACGCGGTCGGCCATTTCGCCGATAGTAAAGCCCACCTGTAGGTTGTCCAGTTGCTTTCCATTACTTTCTATACTCAGGTGAGCGTGCTGCTGCATGTGCCTGAATGACAGTGCTGTAGCAGGGCTGACGGAGGGCCTGAAAATATTAATGAACAGTTTGAAGGCGCTCCACAGCCCAAGCGTTTGCGTAATGAGCCAGCCACTGTGAAATGAATGGGCATGCTTGCTGAAGTATGCATCTTTTTGGTGGGTGGGTCCGGCGTCGCTGGCTTCTATCAGGTGGCGCGGATGCACGGGTGCAGGGCATAGTTTTGTATTAAATTTTGCATGCGCCGGGCGATAGTAAAACTCTACGCCAAAAAAGCCCGGAGTACCGAAAGTTTCGCAGGCGGGGTCGGTGTTTTCAAGGTAGCGCCTTAGGCTGCACTCCCGGTCATCCATGCACAACAGGGCTTGAAAGCTGCGGTCGGGCATGTTGTGTGCAGCGGGCTTTTCTTGCTGTAGGCCGGCCAATACCTGATCGTAAAAGCTCCACTCAAAGGCTTCTTGCCACATGAAAAGAACTTCATCGAGTGTCGATGCCTCTACTGGATCAAAAAGAGCTGTGGGAGGTTGCTGAAGGCGCTGACTCAGCGGAGGCCATTGGGCACCAAATAACTCATCCAGCGCATCAATTTCTAATAGCAATTCAAATCGAATCAGCTCTTCTAGGCTGATACTGCGCTGATCGAGCAATCCGGTAGGCTGCTGCGCTACTGCTGCTACCATGCCACTCCAGCCTGCATGTGCAAACTGCTGATCGAACAGGTATTGGGTAAACCACTCTTGCTGCCCCACCAGCAGCTGTAGCAAGCTGTTTATGTCGCATGGTCCATTCAATAGTAGCTGCCTGGCTCTCTTCTGGCGAAAGAAGCTGATAACGCCGTTTTTCTCTAGTAGCCGGATGGCCTTCAGAAAGCTGCATTGCTGCGCAGGAAAGCGCCAAATGGAGATGCCCTGATCGAGATAGCTACAAATGCTGCGAAATAACAAAGGGTGCACCATGGCATCGATATCGGCCTTGTAGTACCGTTTCCAGCCGGCTCGTAGCTGGCCTATCCGCGGAGCTGCCGCAGGCTCAAACTGCTGGTTCAGCATGGCCGTTATCCACCTTTCATACTGGGCGGGTTTCCTTCGCTCTACCACCTGCCGCAATACATCGTGCCGTATTCGGCCATTCAGGTAGTATTGGCGATAAGTACTCAAATCCAGCAGTACACGATAGCCAAACAGATCTGATGCACGGGTGATGGCATCGGCAAAGGGAAATTCCTGAAATGAATGGAGGGTATTGTGGTGGATGAAGTCTTTTAGCGGCGCTTGTGCTGGTAAATAGTGTGCCAGCTGATGCAGGCATTCCTCTACATCAAATTGATTTTTCATCGTGTGCATACACAATGGAGTTTGTTGGTGGAAATAGAAAGGTGGATGGAAAAACAGCTGAGGCGAACCTTAGTGCCAATGAAAACAGCAGGGCCCGGCTGCGATTGAAATGTCAGCTAAATCCTGGCAGAAGGCTAAAAGGCATGATGATAACCTGCCCGGCCGGGTATACAGCACTTCAGTAGTGCTGACCCCTTAGGCAACAGCCTCTGCGAAATAGCAGGTGGTATTAAATGAGCAGTCCGCGATGCTGCTGCAGCAGTGATGCCGAGCATGCTGGCAATGGCAGAACGCCGTCAGCCGGAACCGGTTCGGCTGCGTGTACGTTGCACAAGGCAGTTTGCCAATAATAAGTAAAAGCACATAAGTACTGTGAGGCAACGGCTCTTGGCAAACAGTCTTTTTCCTGTACTTGCTCTTCTTCTTCCGTCTCCGCTACCGTTGCATCGGCCCACCACCAATTGGGTGCGGGAACCTTCTTGCATACCAGGTGCGATGAGGAGGGGGCACCAGTACCAATGTTGACCATGCTTAGCTGCAAAGTCAACACCGTCAGGAACCATAAGAGCACCAGTTTTCGCATTGAGGGAAGCGGATGAGAAGCACAAATATAACCAAATGGAATATTTACAAATCACCTGCTACGCTTTTGCGAGGATTTTTTTTAGAAGTTTTTACAATAGGTTCAATTGGTGGCCTTCATCATCGTATATCTAATAGTTCCATGCGGCCGCTATCCAGGTCGTAGTAAGCAGCAGCTATCTGTAAGGTCCCGCTTTTTACGCCTTCTTTGATCAGTGGGCTATTGGTCAGTATGTATCGCACCTGGTGTAGAATGTTGGCCCGCACACAGTGTTCAAGTCGCTGTGGATCGGTAATGGAAACTTCCTCTATTTCAGGTTCTTGTTGCAGGCTATCAATGAGTGTTTTGATGTGACCATGGGCTTCACCTCCCTCTACCAGCGCCTTAATAGCCCCACATCTTTCGTGCCCCATCACCATAATCAGGTGTACCTGCAGGTGCTCCACAGCGTATTCAATACTCCCTAACTCTAATTCGCCAAGCATATTGCCTGCCGTGCGAATCACAAATAAGTCGCCAATGCCTTTGTCTAATACCAGCTCGGGCGAAACCCGGCTATCAGCGCAGGCCACTACCACTGCCGTAGGGTGCTGCTCTTTAGAAACCGCATGCATGTATTGTCGGCTGCTATGCGGGTGGATAGCTGTACCCGATGCAAAACGCCGGTTACCCATCATGATTGATTGCAACAAGCCGGTGTGCTGGCGGCGTGCTGTTTGTACGCTGATGTACACCTGCCATACAAGCAAGGGAAACACCAGCGTGAATAACAGAAATACAACGGTGCGTACACCCAGCAGGCGCAGCCAGCTTTTGGCGCTATGTTTTCTTGTTTTCGGCATATGGCCACTAATAAACCTAAGGCACGAAGTTGATCAAACTGCTGCCATAGATCTATGAGCACGGTCAGCAAAAGCCGCTGTGGACTGAAAAGAACCATATTTGCAACCGAAAAAAGTGAATGCCATGAAGCTTGCTACCAAAATGATTCATGCCGGCGCCGAACCCGACCCCAGCACCGGCGCCATTATGACGCCTATTTACCAAACCAGCACGTTTGTGCAGGCCGCTCCTGGCGACCACAAAGGTTTTGAATACGCCCGTAGCCAAAACCCCACGCGGTTTGCGCTGGAGGCTGCCTACGCCGAAATTGAAAATGGCCGGTTTGGCCTGGCTTTTAGCAGTGGGGTGGCCGCTACCGACGCAGTAATAAAGCTGCTGCAGCCTGGCGATGAGGTGGTGTGTGCCAATGATATGTATGGGGGCACCTATCGGCTGTTCACCAAGGTGTTTGAAAAGTTCGGCATCCGCTTTCACTACGTAAACATGCAGGATGTGGCCAATGTGCAGGCCGCCATGAGTGAGCGTACCCGCCTGATATGGACCGAAACGCCGACCAACCCCCTCATGAACATTACCGACATAGCAGCTGTAGCCACTATTGCCCGCCAGGCGGGGGCCCTTTTGTGCGTCGACAATACGTTCGCTTCGCCCTACTTACAAAATCCGCTGGACCTGGGCGCCGACATCGTGATGCACAGCGCTACCAAATACCTGGGTGGTCATAGCGATGTGATACAAGGTTGCCTGGTGATGAACAGCCAGGAACTGCGTGACCAACTTTATTTTATACAAAAGAGCTGCGGGGCTGTACCTGGCCCCATGGACTGCTTTTTGGTGCTGCGTGGTATTAAAACCCTTCATGTGCGCATGCAGCGCCACTGCGAAAATGGTGCGCAGGTAGCGCACTGGCTGCGGCAGCACCCGGCAGTGGCCCGTGTGTACTGGCCGGGATTTACCGATCATCCTAATCATGACATTGCCCAACGCCAAATGCGTGGTTTTGGCGGCATGATCAGTTTTGAGCTGAAGAATGACAGCGTAGAGGAGGCCCGCCGTGTACTCAGCAGCACCCGGGTGTTTTCGCTGGCCGAAAGCCTGGGGGGCGTGGAAAGCCTGATTAACCACCCGGCCAGCATGACCCATGCCTCCATACCCCGCGAAGAGCGAATCAAGAATGGCCTGAGCGACTCGCTGATACGCCTGAGCGTGGGTATAGAAGACGCCGACGACCTGATAGCCGACCTGGCGCAGGCGATCGGTTGATGAGGGTGCCTCCCCTCAATTGTTCAGTTTTTTCATACAACTATACCCTGCATTATGCTTGAAACCATCATCAACGTCATCGGTTGGATTGCCTCAGTCCTCATTGTGGGGGCTTACTTCCTCAACATCCGTGGTAAGTTGTCGGCGCAGTCCAAATGGTACATATTGGCAAACCTGATAGGCGGCCTGTTCTTCATTGTCAATACCATTTATCTCAAAGCCTATCCTTCGGCCTTGGTCAATGTCATTTGGGTGATTATCGCCATCGCCTCGCTGCTGCAGCCAAATAAGCGGCCTGCCGAGGCATCCTCTAAGCGCTAGCGCAAAGCGTTTCGCAAAACAGGTGACTATTAATAGCAAGGAGAGCAATAGAAGGCTCCGGTGA
>JALOMC010000181.1 GCA_025455665.1 Chitinophagaceae bacterium
CTACTCGGTAGCTCTTCGTTCACGCTGTGGCGAAACGTGGGCGAATATTTTCCCGGCTATGCTATTCTCAACCGGGCATTTGGCGGCTCTACCCTGCAAGATGTGTGGTACTATCGGGAGCAACTGATACCTAAGTACCAGCCACGCCAAATCATTATCTACTGTGGTGAAAATGACTTTGCCAGCAGCGATACGGTGACAGTGCCGCTGGTAGTAGAGCGTTTTCAGCGCCTTTTTCAGTACATCCGGCAGGTATATCCCGGCATTCCGGTAGCCTATGTATCTATGAAGCCCAGCCCCAGCCGGCGCCACCTGCTGGGCCGCTACCAGCAGGCCAATGCGCAAATACAGCAATGGCTGCGCCAGCAGCGCCGTGCCCGATTTATAGATGTGTACAGGGCCATGCTGCAGCCCGACGGACAGCCGATGTCGCACCTGTTTTTGTCCGATAGCCTGCACATGAATGCAGAGGGTTATCGCATTTGGCAAGGCCTGATGAAACCATACCTCAAAAAATGAATAGCCCGATGAAACAACTGACAACAAGCCTGGCGATAGCGCTGCTGGCATTAGCCGCCTGCCGGTCAGCTGTGCAGGAGCCACCTGTCACCAGCATTGCGTTTGGCTCTTGTGGCCATCAGGATGAAGCCCAGCCGGTGCTCTCGCTGGCGGCCTCTTACAAGCCCGACGCGTTTGTGTTTTTGGGCGACAATATTTATGGCGATACCGATGTGATGGACACCCTGCGTGCCAAGTACGCCCGCTGGATGGCCGGGGCCGATTTTAAAGCCCTGGCGGCGGCTACCCGCATTTTTGCCACCTGGGACGACCACGACTTCGGCCGCAACGATGCCGGAAAAGAATACCCATTTAAAGATTCATCGAAAGCTATTTTTCTACAGGCTTTTCAGGTGCCGGATAGCAGCGACCGGCGGAAGCATGCAGGCATTTACGATGTGGTATACCTGCAGCAGGGCGACAAGCGGATTCAACTCATTTTGCTCGATGTGCGGACGTTTCGCAACCGGCTGCTGTATTTCGATGCGAAAAAAGACACCATGCCGGCCGGCTTTTTTTATACGCCCGACTACAAGGTGCACAGCAGCCCCGACAGCACCCTGCTGGGCGAGGCACAATGGGGCTGGCTGAAGGAAGTGCTGCAGGCGCCGGCCGACCTGCGGCTCATTTGCAGCGGTTCGCAGTTTGGCATCACCTACAATGGTTACGAAGCGTGGGCCAACTTTCCGCACGAACAACAGCGCATGCTGCAGCTGATAAAAGAGACCCGTGCCAATGGCGTACTATTTTTAACCGGCGATGTGCACTACGCCGAAGTATCGAAGCTGGAGGCGCCGGGCCTGTATCCCATATACGATGTCACGGCCAGCGGCATTACCTCTACCTGGAGTTTTGCCACGCCCAATGCCAACCGGATCGAAGGACCGGTGATGCACAATCATTTCGGCCTGTTGCGCATCCGCTGGGAAGACGACCCGCAGATTAGCATGCAAATAATTGATGTACGAAATAATCAACGTATTGAGTACAGCATCAAGCGAAGCGATATTTGCTTCAAGTAGTTTCTGCAAACATCATTTACTGTTCATTTCTTAAACCGATCATCGATATGCAAAAGTTGAAATGGCTGCCCCTGGTACTCCTGCTGGCTATCAGCATAGCGGCAGTAGCACAGCCCGCGGGGCAAAGCGCCGAAGCGGCCAAAATGAAAGCCTTCATCGATAAACTGATGAAGCAAATGACACTGGAAGAAAAGCTGGGCCAGCTGAACCTGCCGGGCGCTGGTGATATTACCACCGGCCAGGCTGCCAACACCGACATTGCCAGAAAAATCCGGGAAGGGAGAGTAGGTGGCCTTTTCAACATCAAAGGGGTAGAAAAAATAAGAGAAGTACAGCGACTGGCAGTAGAGCAAAGCCGCTTGAAAATTCCGCTGATTTTTGGCATGGATGTAATTCACGGGTATCAAACGGTGTTTCCCATACCACTGGGGCTGAGCGCCAGCTGGGATATGAAGGCCGTAGAGCGAAGTGCACAGATAGCCGCACAAGAAGCCAGCGCCGATGGTATCAGCTGGACCTTTAGCCCCATGGTGGACATAGCCCGCGACCCCCGCTGGGGCCGCATGGCCGAAGGCAGTGGCGAAGACCCCTACCTGGGTGGGCAAATAGCCAAGGCGATGGTGCGTGGCTACCAGGGCAAAGACCTGAAAGCCAACAACACCATTTTGAGCTGTGTAAAGCACTATGCACTGTACGGGGCTGCCGAGGCGGGCCGCGACTATGGCACTACCGATATGAGCCGCCACCGCATGTACAATGAGTATTTCTATCCTTACAAGGCTGCTGTAGAAGCAGGCGTAGGCAGCGTGATGGCTTCTTTTAATGAGGTAGACGGGGTGCCCGCTACGGCTAACAAATGGCTGATGACCGATGTGCTGCGCAAACAGTGGGGGTTCGGTGGTTTTGTTGTGACGGATTATACCGGCATCAATGAAATGATTGACCACGGCATTGGCGACCTGCCCACTGTGTCGGCCCGTGCCCTGCAGGCTGGTATTGATATGGACATGGTAGGCGAAGGCATGGTAACTACACTGGCCAAATCGCTGAAAGAAGGCAAAGTAACGGTAGCCCAGATAGATGCCGCCTGCCGCCGCATACTGGAGGCCAAATACAAACTGGGCCTGTTTGAAGACCCTTATCGCTATTGCGATGTGACACGCCCTGCCAATGAAGTGTATACAGCTGCCCATCGCAAGGAGGCTCGCAGCATTGCGGCACAAAGCTTTGTGTTGCTGAAAAATGAAGGCAACATCCTGCCCTTGAAGCGGGGTGGTAAAATAGCCTTGGTAGGTCCGCTGGCCGACAACCGCGAAAACATGCCCGGCACCTGGGCCGTGGCTGCCGATTTTGCAAAAGCAGTGTCTGTACTGCAGGGGCTGAAGGAAGTAGCAGGTAGTGGTACCGAAATCATTTACGCCAAAGGCAGCAACCTGGATGAAGATGCGAAGTTTGAAGAAAGGGCGGGTATGTTTGGCAAAGATCTGCGCCGCGATAGCCGACCGGCCGACCAAATCATAGCCGAAGCGGTAGCAGCCGCCCGGCAAGCCGATGTGGTAGTAGCAGCCGTGGGCGAAAGCGCTGAAATGACGGGAGAAAGCAGCAGCATGAGCCACCTGGAGCTACGGCCTGCACAAAAGGAACTACTGAAAGCACTGAAGGCCACCGGCAAACCGCTGGTCATTGTATTGTTTGCCGGCCGCAGCATGACCATTGCCGAAGAAGCCAAAGCCTATCCGGCCATCCTCAATGTATGGTTTCCTGGTAGCGAGGCCGGCTACGCCATTGCCGATGCCCTGTTTGGCGATGTAAACCCCAGCGGCAAACTAAGCACCACCTGGCCGCAAAATGTTGGACAGGTCCCCCTGTTTTACAATCATAAAAATACCGGCCGTCCGCTGGCCGAGGGGCAGTGGTTCCAAAAGTTCCGGAGCAACTACCTCGATGTAAGCAATGAGCCTTTGTACCCCTTTGGCTATGGCCTTAGCTATACCAGCTTTGCGTACAGTGCACCAGTAGCCAGCGCCACAAAACTAACAGGCAACCAGGCCCTGACAGTAAGTGTGAACGTGACCAACACTGGGAAGTATGCAGGCAAGGAAGTAGTACAGCTGTACATCCGCGATGTGGTAGGCAGTACTACCCGGCCGGTCAAGGAGCTGAAAGGTTTTGAAAAAATCGAACTGCAGCCGGGTGAAACCAAAACCGTGAAGTTTCAGATCACTCCGGAAGACCTCAAGTTTTACAACTACGATCTGAAATATGATTGGGAGGCGGGTGATTTCGACATCATGATAGGTGGCAATAGCCGCGACGTGCAAAAGCTGCGGGTAAACTGGCAGAAATAAGCCGCTGCGGGCCGCGGCCTGCCGGCTATAGCACACAAGGCGCAGGAGCTCGTTTCCTGCGCCTTGTGTGTAAGCAGGTAACATTTTTATATCGATACACTTCTTATAGCACATGCGTACTTGCTTCTTGTTATGGCTGGCTGTTTGTTGGCTATCGGCCACCGCACAGCGCAAAACCGCCGCCCAGCGGGCCGATTCAGTTTTGAAACTGATGACCCTTGCCGAAAAAGTGGGGCAGCTACATCAGCTCAGCAGCGATTTTGCCACCGGCCCCATTGCGCCGGCAGGCGATAAGCAAGCGCAGGTGCGTAGTGGCCACATGGGCAGCCTGCTCAACCTGATGGGCGCTGCCCGCACCCGCCAGCTGCAGGAAATAGCCATGCAGTCGCGGCTCAAAATTCCCTTGCTGTTTGGGCAAGATGTGATCCACGGTTACCGCACCACTTTTCCCATACCGCTGGCCGAAGCGGCCAGTTGGGACCTGCCTGCTATAGAACAAGCAGCCCGCATAGCCGCTACCGAGGCGGCGTCGGCCGGCATCCATTGGACCTTTGCGCCCATGGTAGATATCAGCCGCGACCCCCGCTGGGGCCGGGTAATGGAAGGTGCCGGCGAAGACCCCTATCTCGGCTCGCTTATAGCAGCCGCCCGGGTACGCGGGTTTCAGGGCCGTGGCTTTGGCCAAACCGATGCCGTACTGGCCTGCGCCAAGCATTTTGCCGCTTATGGGGCCGCAGTAGGCGGCCGCGACTATAACAGCGTAGACATGAGCCCCCGCATGCTGTGGGAAACCTACCTGCCGCCCTTCAAAGCGGCGATTGAGGCGGGTGCCGCTACGTTCATGAACAGCTTCAATGATCTCAATGGCATTCCGGCCACCGGCAGTGCCTGGCTACAACAAGACATTTTAAAAAAGCAATGGGGCTTTAAAGGCTTTGTGGTAAGCGATTGGGGCAGCATCGGCGAAATGATCAACCACGGCTACAGCAAAGATTTGCGCCAGGCCTCGGAGCAGGCCATACTGGCCGGCAACGATATGGACATGGAAAGCCGCGGCTACAGCCAGCACCTGGCGGCACTGGTGCAGGCAGGCCGGGTGCCCATCGGCCGGGTAGATGATGCCGTGCGGCGCATCCTCATCAAAAAGTTTGAGCTCGGCCTCTTCGATGATCCTTTCAAATTTTCAGATGAACAGCGGGAAAAAGCGTTTTACAACCACGCCGGCCACCAGGCCGCTGCCCGCAGCATAGCGGCCAAAAGCATGGTGCTGCTGAAAAATGATACGCTGGCAGGCAAGCCGGTACTGCCTTTGCAGCAGCAGCAAACCATTGCGCTGATTGGCCCCTTGGTCAAATCGCAAAAAGACAACCTCGGTTTTTGGTCCTTCGATTTCGATGACGATAGCAGCCGCCTTGTATCGCTATACCAGGGCATGCAGGCCCGGGTAGCAGCCACACAGCTGCGCTATGCCAAAGGCTGCGAACTCACAGGTACCGATACCAGCGGCTTTGCCGAAGCAGTAGCTGCTGCTATGGCAGCCGATGTAGTGGTGATGCAGGTAGGCGAAGGCCGCGATTGGAGCGGCGAAGCCAAAAGCAAGGCCGATATAAAGCTGCCAGCTGTGCAGGTGGCGCTCATCAAGGCCATGGTTCGTACCGGCAAGCCGGTGGTACTGCTGATTAGTGCAGGCCGCCCCCTC
>JALOMC010000182.1 GCA_025455665.1 Chitinophagaceae bacterium
TAATGAATGAGGAACAATGAATGAGGAAAAATGAACAATGAATGAGGAATAAGGATTGATACCTATCAAGTTTCAGGGCTCACACCTCATCGAGCAGACGTCTCCTTTTGCACATTATCACATTATCACATTTTCTCATTATCACATTAGTCTCCGCCCTGCTCCTCGCCACCTTCGCGGCGCTTGAAAAGCTGCCAGTCGCGGTTGCCAAAGCGATAGCTGAAAGTGAGGCGGACGGTGCGTACATTCCAGCGGCGGAAAGCGTCCTGGTAAAAGCTGTCGGTTTCAGTAATGCTGCCACGTATGCGGCTGTTCAGCACATCCTGAATGTTGAAGGTGATAGTGCCGGCATTGTTTTTCAACAGGTCTTTGCGCAACGCAAAATCAAAACCATACTGGGCCTTGTCGCGGCCCTGCGGAATCACACGGGGGCTTTCGTATTCGCCTTGTAGCTGAAAGCTCAGGTTGTTCCAAAGCTTGCTATTGGGTGTCACCAGTTTGTAGTTGACCGTCATCCGAAAGTTCCAGTTGAAGCCGGTATTGTTCAGGTTCAGTTTACCCACTTGGGCTTTCACATCGCGGTACTGCGCATTGAAGTTGGGCGCTATGTCGAAGCGATCGCTGAACTTGTGCTGCCAGGTCAGTTCCAGCCCCATGCGGTTGGTGCGGTCGGCATTGATAAAGGTGGTGAGTAATGCCGTGGGTGCAATGGCTGCGTTGTTCAATTGCGCCAGCTGGTCGGCGCTGATGGTATCGGTATACTGGGTAATGTCTTCAGTATTGTTGCGGAAATAGGCCGAGACGAGGAAGTTGCCCTTGTCGTATATGCGATTGTAGTTGGCTTCAAAACTGTTGGTGAATTCTGGCTGCAGTTCCGGGTTGCCGCGGCGTATGTTTTGCGGATCGGTAATGTCAACATACGGATTGATTTGCCAGAAATTGGGCCTGCGTATCCGGCGGCTGAAATTGAACTGCAGATCGTGTCCTTCTTTCAGTTGGTAGGTCAGGTACAGGCTCGGGAAAAACGCATTCCACCAATTGCTGCCGCGGCTGGGATAATCGTAGCCAAATGTTTGGGCGCTGTCTATTAGTTCGCCCCGAAAGCTGGACTGTTCTATGCGCAGGCCGGCCTGATACTTCCAGCGGGCGCCCAGTTTGTTTCCGTAGTTGGCATATACGGCGTTTACCATTTCTCTGAAACCGTAATTATTACTGAGCGGCAGTTTGGTGCTGCTTCCATTGGCTACGCTGAATACGTCCAACTTATCGTTGCTGAAGTTGTGATAGCTACGGGCGCCCAATTCCAGCTTGCTGTGCTCGCTGATGGGATTGACGTAATCGGTTTGAAAAGTGTATTGGTTGCCATCACCCACGCCCAGGGTGCGTACTTCATTGGGCAGGCCCAGCGCATTGCCCTGCGGATCGAAAAACCGATTGATAATAGCGCCGCCGCCGCTATTGGTACCCCCGCTGTAGGTAAAGTCAGCCGTCCATTCCTTGCCTTCTTTGGCGTAGGTACGTCGGTAGTTTACCTGTGTGTTGTTGCGATTAAAGCCATACTGGTCGTCGGAAAAGCGGGTGCCGGTTTGCGTCAGTATTTTGTTTCGATCGTAGTATTCCTGGTCCTGATTTTCGATGGCTGCAAAGCGGCCGTCGGTATAGCCCTGGCTGACAGTCAGGGTATTAAACTCATCCATGAAATAGTCGAGACCTATGCGGGCCGATACAAACCGACGGGTACGGTCGGTGCCGGTACGCTGGTCAAAATAGCTGGTTGTTTGGCCGTCTTGCCGGTTAATGCGGTTGGCCTCACTGTTGGCCAGGCCGCCGCCCCGGTTGTAGCTACCACTTACAAACAGGTTGATTTTGCCTTGCCTGTAGTTGATGCTGGCATTGCCATTCAGCACTTTAGGGGCTCCAAAGCCGGCACTTACCGTTCCATTCATGCCATTGCGCCGGTTCTTTTTCAAAATAATATTGATGATGCCAGCAGTGCTGCCGGCGTCGTATTTGGCCGAGGGGTTGGTTATCACCTCCACTTTGTCGATATCGTCGCTGGGTATTTGCTCCAGTGTAAGCAGGGTAGGGCGCCCGTCTACAAAAATGATGGGCGAGGCATTGCGCAGCTGCACCGATCCGGTCACGTCCACACTCAGGCCGGGTATGTTGCGCATCAGGTCCACGGCGGTGCCGCCTTTGGCCGTAATAGCGGCATCGGCATTAAAGGTGCGGCGGTCTACGCCCAGCTGCATGAAGGGCTTTTTGGCCGACACCACTACGTTTTGCAATTGGTTGGCTTTTTCGGCCAGGGTAAAACTGCCGGCCTGCAAGCTGGCACTGCCCGTGAGCCATACCAGTGGTTCTACCAGGGTTTCATAGCCTATCAGGCTCAGTTCCAGCACCATGTTATCGGTGGCGGCGGCCCGCAGGGTAAATTCGCCCTGCTTATTGGTCACGCCCTGTACCCGGGCAGTATCGGTTCGGCCACCCGCCTGCTTATTGAAGCTGGTGATCGTCACGGTGGCGGCTTCCAATGGCCGGCCAGCGCCATTTTTTACCATACCGTACACCTGTACAGTGGCAGTTTTTTGTGCCAGTACTGGCAGGGCCAGTAGCAAACAGCAACAGTATAATGAAAGACGAAAACCTACGGGACTGTACAAAAACATGCGGCATATGACGCCCAAGTAGCGCCGTCCCTGCAACAGTGGTTGTTAAAAAAAGTTGAGCGAAGCAGGCAGCAGCTACAGTTCTACAAACCCATCAAATACTTTTTGTGCCGGCCCGGCCAGCCAGATGTCTTCAAATGCGTCGTCGCCTTTGCGGTCGTATTCCACATACAGTTCACCGCCAAGGGTCTTGATGTCTACATGGTTGAAGCCACGGTCGTTGTGAGCATTTACAATAGCTGCGGCGGTCACGCCCGTGCCACAACTCAGGGTTTCATCTTCTACGCCCCGCTCGTAGGTGCGTACAAATATGCGAGAGCTGCTTAGTGGTTCTACAAAGTTCACGTTTACACCCTGTGCTTTGTATTCATCGCTGTACCGGATGTGCCGGCCTTCGGCTACCACCGCATAATCGCGGATGTTTTGTACCTGTTTTACAAAATGCGGCGAGCCGGTATCCAGTACATCATGGTTGCCATTGCGCATGACCGAGGGTACGTCTTTCATCTTCAACCGCACCCAGCCATTTGGTTCTATGCTGGCCAGGTGTTCGCCATCAGATGCTATAAAGCGATAGTCGCTTTTATGGATGCCCACATAATGGGCAAATTTTACCAGGCAGCGGCCACCATTGCCGCACATACTGCCTTCACGGCCATCGGCATTGTAATACATCATCCTGAAGTCGAAACCTGCTTCGCTTCGCAGCTCCATCAGTCCATCGGCGCCAATACCAAATCGGCGCTGGCAAAGCCGGGCTACCTGTTCGGTGCTCAGTTGCCACTGCCCATCGCGGTTGTCTATCAGTACAAAGTCGTTACCGGTTCCCTGGTATTTATAAAAATGAAGTTTCATGTAGGAGGAATAAAAAGCAACAGCTGGCCATAGGCCGGCTATTAAAGTTTTATGATCGGATGTGTGCGATCCGTTCGAGGGCGTTTTCGATCAGGCGGGCTACTGCAGCATTTCCGTCGGGCGAAAAGGTTTTGCTGATGCGGTTGGCCACTACCACATTCAGGCTGAGGCATTGGTGGCCCAGCAGCCTGCCCAGCCCGTAAATGGCGCTGGTTTCCATTTCAAAATTGGCAATGCGGTGATTACCTGCGCTGAAATGAGTCAGGGCATCTATGAGCCCGGGGTGGCGCAGGCCCAAACGTAGCACCCGCCCTTGTGGCCCATAAAAGCCCGGGCAGGTAACCGTAATTCCCTGATGGTACCCTTCGGCAAAATGCTTGAGCAGGTTTACGCTGCAGGCGGCCAGGTAGGGGCGGGCAAACTGGCTATCCAGTTGCGTTTGGCTCATAAACTGCTGCAGCAGGTGGTTTTCTTCTTCGCTTTGGTCAAATGCGTAGTAGTTCAGCAGGTTGTCGATGCCCAGGCCGTGGGTGCCGGCTACCCAGCTATCCACCGGTATATCGGCCTGCAGGCCCCCACACGTACCCAGCCTGATGATGTGCAGACTTTGCTTCTCGGCTTTTTCGGTGCGGGTGTCAAAGTCGATGTTGACCAGTGCGTCCAGTTCATTGAGTACAATGTCGATATTGTCGGTGCCAATGCCGGTGCTGATGACGGTGATACGCTTATTGCCAATACGCCCTGTGTGCGATACAAACTCCCGGTGCTGGCGTTGTACCTCTACTGCATCAAAGTGCTTCGATACCATGGGCACCCGGTCGGGGTCGCCTACAGTAATGACAGTGCCGGCCAGTTCTTCGGGCCGCAAATCAATGTGGTATATAGCGCCACGGCTGTTGATGATCAGTTCGCTTTCGGCAATGCGTTGCATATAAAAATGGGCGCCGCAGGCGCCGGCAAAGTGGGGCTGACAACCCCGGTGAAGGATGAGGCCTGCAATTTCCGAAGAATGCTGCAAACCGCATTTTCAATTTTTCCTAAAAGGCCGATTCCCCTATTTTCGCACTCCCAAAATGGTACCGTGGCCGAGAGACTAGGCAGAGCTCTGCAAAAGCTCGTACAGCGGTTTGAATCCGCTCGGTACCTCCACTTTTTACCAGAATGATTACCTGCCGGTAATCATTTTTTGTTCCGGCTTTGGCCTGTTTAACTATCTCTCTTCGGTATGAAAGCACTTAGCCTTCAATGGAAAAACCTGGCCGGCGTGGCCGTTTGCGGAGTACTGCTGGCATCGCTGTTCATGCATTGGGCCTGGTACCCCGATCTTCAAAAGTATTTTACCGGTTTTTTCAGCGAAGCCAATAAATATGGCAAACCCGGCAAACTGCTGGCCATCATTGCGGTGCTGGGTATGCTTTGTTTTGTGTTTCGGTACCCTACGCTCAAGGTTGTCAATCTTTTTTTGGCCGGGCTGGGGGTGGGCTACGGCCTGTCGCGGTTTTACATTTACACCCTTAGCTACCGGGGCATTTCGCCCGAGCCGCAAGTGGGCATTTACCTGATGGCCGGCAGCCTGCTGGCTTACTTGCTGTTGGCTATACTGGAGCTGAATGGGCAGCGGAGGGCTGCGCCACCGGCTGCTTCCTAAAGCGCCAGCCGCATCATGTAATCGTTCATGAAAAAGCCGGCGCCGATATCAAAATCGCCGCTGCCCACAATGTCAAAGCCAAGGTGCTGGTAAAACCCAACGGCTTTATTGGCCCGGTTTACATTCAACAGCAATCCGGCGGCGCCGGCCTGCCGGGCCGTATCGGCGGCTACCTGCAGCAGTGCTTTGCCTACTCCTTTGGTTTGAATGAATGGCAGTACATACAACTTGTGCAGCTTCCAATCGGGTGGTGCCGCTGCGCTGGCGCCGGCAAAGCCGAGGGGCGCTGCCTGTTCATCTTCGGCTAGCCAAAACCGATGGCCATTTTGCATTTGTTCCGTCAGCACATCGGCTGCATACATGCTGTTTAGCATATAGCCTACCTGGCGGGCACTCAATATGTCGGCATAAGCCATGGGCCAGGTGCGGGCAGCCAGTAGCTGAATGGTGCCC
>JALOMC010000013.1 GCA_025455665.1 Chitinophagaceae bacterium
GCCGGCATCAGCTGGGAGAATATTTCTGATGGATTCTTCAAAACCGGCTCAGTGGGGGCTATTGCCGTCAGCGAAAGCGACCCCAACGTAGTATACGTGGGCATGGGCGAGCATGCTGTGCGTGGCGTAATGACATCGGCCGGCGATGGGGTATACAAAAGCACCGATGCCGGCAAAACCTGGCGCCACCTGGGGCTGGAAAAGACACTGCACATCGCCGCCATCCGGGTGCACCCCACCAATTCCGATATAGTTTGGGTAGCCGCTCAGGGGGCCGTGCACGGTCCTTCGGCCGATCGGGGCATTTACCTGAGTACCGATGGCGGCAACACCTGGCAACGGACCTTGTATATAGATAACAATACCGGCTGCGCCGACCTGAGCCTGGATATGCGCAACCCACGCATCCTGTACGCTGCCATGTGGGACCACCGCCGGCTGCCCTGGAAGGTGATAAGCGGCGGGCCGGGCAGTGGCCTGTACAAAAGCACCGATGGCGGCCGCACCTGGCAACCACTACAAAACGGGCTGCCCGCAGCGCTGGGCAAAGCGGCCATAGATGTAAGCCGGGCCAATCCGCAGCGGGTGTATGCCAATATAGAAGCTGAAGGCGACAAAGGCGGCGTATACCGCAGCGATGATGGCGGCAACAGCTGGCAGCAAACCAACAAAACCCGCGTAACGGTGGCCAGGGCCTGGTACTACATCGAAATTTTTGCCGACCCTCAGCAAGAAGACGTAGTGTACGTGCTGAATGCGCCGGCCCTGAAATCAATAGACGGCGGACGCACCTTTACCAACCTGCCAACGCCGCATGGCGATAACCACTGGCTGTGGATAGACCCGCAGAATAACCAGCGGATGATTAACAGCAATGATGGTGGCGCCAACGTGTCATTTAACGGCGGTAAGAGTTGGAGCACCCAGCAAAACCAGCCGACGGCGCAATTCTATCGGGTAATAACCGATAACCGCTACCCCTACCACCTGTACGCCGGCCAGCAGGACAATACGGCGGTGATTGTGCCCAGCGCCAGCCCCCAGGGCGAAGTAGACTGGCAACAATGGACCTTTGGGCCCGGTGGCGAAAGCGCTTTCCTGGCCTTTGACCCGAATAACCCGCAGAAAATATATGGCGGCAGCTACCAGGGCAACATTGAGGTACTGGACCGCAACCTGCAATCGACGAAGGACATCATGGCCAGTCCTACCATTGGCCTGGCAGTACCCCCTGCAAAGCAGACCTACCGGTTCAATTGGAATGCGCCTATTGTAGCCGACCCCTTTGAGCCAGGCACCATTTGGCACGCCGGCAATAAAGTATTGCGCAGCACCGATGGCGGCCAAAGCTGGACGGCCATCAGCCCCGACCTGACCCGTAACGACAGCACCAAACATGGCGATGGCGGCGGCCCGTATACCAACGAAGGAGCTGGTGGCGAAGTGTACAATACCATTGCCTACCTGGCAGCTTCGAAAACAACCCGGGGTGAATGGTGGAGTGGCAGCGATGATGGCCTGGTGTACCTGACACGTGATGGCGGCAGCACCTGGACCAATGTAACGCCCCCGGGCACCGGTGAAACGCTCATCAACAGCATCGAAGTATCTCCACATCAGCCCGGTAAGGCATGGGTGGTAGCTACCCGATATAAGTTCAACGATTTTTCGCCGGCGGTGTACCTGACCACCGACTACGGCGCCAGCTGGCAACTGGTAACCATGGGTATGGCAGCCAACGATTTTTGCCGTGTGGTACGCGAAGACAGCAAGCGGCCCGGATTACTATACGCAGGCAACGAACGTGGTATGTACCTGAGCTACGACGATGGCAAAAACTGGCAGCCTTTTCAGCTGAACCTGCCGGTGGTGGCCATTACCGATCTGGCCATAAAGGACAACGACCTGGTAGCTGCCACCTCGGGCCGTGCTTTTTGGATACTGGACGATTTAACGCCGCTGCGCCAAATGGCGGGAATGGTACCCACCAGGCCTACCCTATACAGCAGCGGAACCGCTATTCGCAATGGCTGGCCGGGCCGTAGCCGCCCCTCATTGGGCGGCAACCTGCCCGAGGGGGCTATTATTTATTACTACCTGCCCGCCAAAGCTGATTCGGCCACGCTGGAAATAGTAGTAAAAGATGCCGCTGGCAAAACACTGCGGCGCTACAGCAGTAAAAAGGATGAAAATGAAATAGCCGGCTACCCCGGCGGGCCGCCAACAGCGCCGCTGCTGGCTACAAGTGCCGGGTTGCACCGTATCAACTGGGATTTGCGCCAGCACACACTACCGGGTGTAAAAGGTCAGTTTTTAAATGCTGACTACCGCGGCGCCAGCCTGCCGCCAGGTGAGTACCAGCTGGTATTGAAAATGGGTGCCGACAGCATGCTACAAGCGCTGCGCATCGTGCCTTCGCCCCTGCTTAAAGCAGATCAGCAAAAAGCCTTTGAAGATCAATACCGCCTGGCCAACTCGATAGATGAAGCCGTGACCAGCATGCATACGCAAGTAGCCCGACTGCGCAGCGCCAAAAAGCAGTTGGAAGACCTGCAAAGCCTGCTAAAGCAGGACCCAGACAAAAAAGCTTTGGTAGAGGCCGCTGCGCAGCTGGTGAAAAAAATAGACAATTGGCAGCAGCAAATCGTTACTACCCGGCAGGAGACTTTTCAAGACGTCATTAACTTTTACAATCAGCTGAGTGCCGAAATGCTGGACCTACGGGGCCGTATGGAAAACGCTACTCAGCCACAAGTACCAGCCGGCCACCGGCAGCGCCTGGCGCAGCTCATGACCGCCTGGGAGCGGCACCGCAGCCAACTGCATCAATTGCTGGAAAATGACCTCCCTGCATTCAATCGGCAGTACAAAGAGGCTGCCCTGCCCTACCTGCTGTTGCCGCAATAGCAATCATTCGACTAATCCATTCATCAAAACGGAGTCCCTTGCTTTTGGGGACTCCGTTTTGATTGAAAGCAAAGCCATGCAAGGCTAGGATGCCACTATTTGAGATGCTTGCAGCAATGGTTGGCCGGTCAGGCGAAGCAGTACCTGCGCCACAGTAGCTACGTCCTGCTGACAATATCGGGCGATACCATCGATGTCCTGATGGGTCCAGTAGGCCTTGCCTACCATGCTACCATCCATATCGGTTTTGGGCGAAGGCAGGCCCAAACAGGAGGCCAGCAGGTGCAGCGAGGTATAGTTTTTATAATCGCCGAAGCGCCACAGCTGCAGTGTATCCAGCAGGGGCACCTCCCAGGGCTTCAGCGCCTGAAAATCGAGCCAGGCGGGCAGCGGCAGCCCATTGATGAGCAGCCGGCGGCACAGGTAAGGCTTTCGGGCGGCCAATAGCTGGCCTACGGCCTGTACAAACTGCTCCAGCACCTCCTTCTCGTTGGGCCCGGCTATCGACTTCAGCCTTAGCTGACGGGTACTCCCCTCTTGCCGAAAATATCCCAGACTGATGCATACCACCTTTCCAAACTCGGCCATGATAGCGGCACGCTCCGCATAAAAGTCCTGAGCAGACACATCGGCTGGCAGCTGCCATCGCACTTTTTGCTCCCATAGCTCCTGCCAATTGGCATCCAGTTGCTGGTAGTCGGGGGCGGCCGAAACGGTTTCAATGTCCATCAGCAACCATTGTTCAGCAGCGGGCAGTTCCATAGTCTTTACTTTTTTGAAACACGAATAAAACATATAAACTGCTGAAGCACAACCGTATAAATGCTGATTTGGCCCGGCTGTGCTGCTACAAAGGCGTGCAAAGGGGCAGCTGGCACCGTATTTGACTGATAAAAAGTGATAGGTAGTACCTGAACGGCACGAAAAAGCCCCCGAGAGACGGGGGCTACTTGTCAATGAGTTTAGGGGTTTGCTTCAGAATCTGCTGTAAAGAAACATCAACGTAGGAACACAAAAAAGGGCCGAACAGGCCCCTTTTTTGCTTTATAACCAACAAGAATTTTTGCGAAAAATCGTAACTAGTTGATAGACATTGACTTATCAAAATTTGACATTTGTCAAATTGGGTTTCCCTCACCCCCTTTTTTTGACATTTGTCAAATCTTTTTTTCGAAGCTGTCGGCGTAGGCCCTCGAAATGGAAGTACGCAGGCGGCTGAGGGTTTCCAATGTCATTCCCAAATAAGACGCAATGAACTTAAGCGGCACCCGGTTCACCAGTTCAGGTCTTTTTTCCTGAAAGTAGGCAAATCGGCTGCTGGCCTTTCCTAAACGAGCCAGATAGCTCCGTTCTTCGGCCTGTTGGTAGGCCTGCTGCAGCACCAGACGAGCTGCTGTATTCAACTCGGGGTAGCGGGAATAGGCAGCTTCCAGATCGCTGTAATGAAGGCCTATCAATGTCAGATCCTCCAGCGCCTGTATATTTTCCAATGCCGGCGATTGGTCGAAAAAACTGCTGCTGGACACCAACTCATGGTCGGTAGCTATCCAGGTGGTTATTTCATTTTTGCCGTCGGCCACAAAGCCACGGACCAAGCCATGGCGTACCATAAATATGTAGGGGCACACCTGTCCTTTGCGAAGCAGGAACTTGCCCTTCGGCACCGAGCATTGAAAGGATCGGCTATCGAGAAAACGAGTAGCCCGCTCACCTATTGGGTGAAACGCATTGAGTAGTTGGGAAGGTGTGGGTGCCCCAGCCGGCACTGCTGTTTTTGTTCTTTCTACAAAAAACAGACCCTCGATCGTTAGATTCATAAGCCGCTATTTACAACGCATGTTGCCGGGCTTAGGGTTGCAAAAGACACGAAAGCAAAAAGCCACTGACCAATCAGTGGCTTTTATAAAAGTAGGATTTTTTTTAATTACTCCTCTACTTTCAGCTTTCCTTTTTGCTTGGCTATTACCTCTTCGGCAATGTTGTTGGGCGCCGGAGCATAGTGGCTGAACTCCATGGTACTGGTAGCACGGCCCGAGCTAAGCGAACGCAGCTGCGTTACATAACCAAACATTTCGCTCAGCGGCACCTTGGCCTTGATGACCTGGGCATTGTTCCGGCTGTCCATGCCTTCCAGCATACCGCGGCGGCGGTTCAGGTCACCGGTTACATCACCCATGTATTGGTCAGGGGTAATTACTTCCACCTTCATAATGGGTTCCAGCAGTACCGGCTTCGCTTTGCGGCCGGCTTCGCGGAAGCCTGCACGGGCACACAGTTCAAAGCTCATACCATCAGAGTCAACGGCGTGGAAGCTGCCATCGAAGATGCGCACCTTCATGTTTACGACAGGGTAAGCGGCCAATACACCTGTACCCATGCTGTTTTCAAAACCTTTCTGGATGGGGCCTACAAATTCCTTAGGGATGCTGCCGCCAAACAGGTCGTTTACAAACTGGAAGTGCTTATCGGGGTTTTCTTTTTGCCATTCTTCGTCTACGGGGCCAATCTCAAACTGGATATCGGCAAACTTACCGCGACCACCAGTCTGTTTTTTCAGTACCTCGCGGTGCTGTACAGTATTCGTAAAGGCCTCTTTGTACGATACCATCGGGGCACCCTGGTTTACTTCCACCTTGAATTCGCGACGCATCCGGTCTACGATGATCTCAAGGTGCAGTTCGCCCATACCGCGAAGGATGGTTTGGCCTGTTTCCTCGTCGGTATTTACCCGCAGTGTGGGGTCTTCTTCTACCAGTTTGGCGATGGCCATACCCATTTTGTCTACGTCGGCCTGTGTTTTAGGCTCTACCGCAATGGCAATCACCGGCTCGGGGATGAACATGTTTTCAAGTACGATCGGGTGGTTTTCGTCGCACAGGGTATCACCAGTCTTGATCTCTTTGAAACCAACGGCAGCACCAATGTCACCAGCTTCGATGTATTCAATGGGGTTCTGCTTGTTAGCAAACATCTTCATGATCCGGCTGATGCGTTCGTTTTTGCCACTGCGCATGTTTTTCACATAGCTGCCAGCATCCAAACGACCGCTATAGCACCGGAAGAATGCCAAACGACCTACGAAGGGGTCCGTCATGATTTTGAAAGCCAACGCTGCAAAAGGCTCCTTTGGATCGGCTTTGCGGGTGATTTCAGCACCGGTATCGGGGTTTACGCCCGGGGCGGCCGGAATGTCAACCGGTGAAGGCAGGTAACGGCAAACAGCGTCGAGGGCGGTTTGTACACCCTTGTTTTTGAATGAAGAACCGCACATCATGGGCACAATGCTCAGGTCGATAGTAGCCTTGCGGATAGCCTCATGAATCTCGTCTTCGTTGATGCTGTTCGGATCGTCGAAGAATTTTTCCATCAGCTGATCGTCATATTCAGCTACGGCTTCTACCAGCTGAGCACGCCACATTTCGGCTTCTTCCACCATGTCGGCCGGAATATCGATCTCGTCGAAGGTCATGCCCTCAGTTTCCATGTGCCAAATGATGCCCTTCATCTTGATGAGGTCCACCACACCCTGGAAGTTGTCTTCAGCACCGATAGGCAGCTGCAGCGGAACGGCTTTGCTACCCAGCATTTCGCGTACCTGCTTCACTACGTTCAGGAAGTCGGCACCGGCACGGTCCATTTTGTTTACAAAACCGATACGGGGAACACCATAGCGGTTAGCCTGGCGCCATACGGTTTCGCTCTGCGGCTCCACGCCATCTACAGCCGAAAACAGGGCGATCAGGCCATCCAGTACACGCATTGAACGCTCCACTTCCACGGTAAAGTCCACGTGACCCGGCGTATCGATGATGTTGAAAGAGTATTCTTTCGAATCAGCGGTCGTCTTTCCCTTATCGGTCGGGAAGTTCCACTTACAGCTTACCGCTGCCGAGGTAATGGTGATACCACGTTCTTTTTCCTGCTCCATCCAGTCGGTGGTGGCAGCACCTTCGTGCACCTCACCTATGCGGTGGATCATACCGGTGTAGCGCAAAATACGCTCGGTAGTGGTGGTTTTGCCGGCGTCGATGTGAGCGGCAATACCAAAGTTGCGTCTGAATTTGAGGTCGGCCATAATGGTCGTTTTATTTGTATACGGATGTTTTACCCTTAAAATTTCGAGGCGCAAAGGTATACGTTCCGCTGTTATATTGAGTCGGGGCTAATAAAGAAATTGTGATTGGGGGGTGGCCGTGGATAACATACATGAAAAAGGGGTGCCATCTGACACCCCTTTTTCATGTATCCAGCATGATTATCAAGCCTTTACCAGCTGCGAAGCCCGCTGCGGCAGCAGGGCATTCACCCCAAAAAACAGGGCACTGAACAGGACGGTGCCGGCCACACTGTTAGTCAGAAACGGCAGACCATCTACATAGGTTTGCAGCAAGCCGGCCACTGTTTTGGCACGGTGCAGGCCGCCGCCGCCCAGCCATACCTGAAAGTTGGACAGCAGGAAAAAGATGAGTGATCCGGCAACAGCGCCACCTGCAATTTGCAGGGGCTTGCGGCTGTTGATGAAGAAACCAATCACAGTAGTGCCAACAATAAGGAGGTAATTGATCACCTGCCCTTTATAAAAACCGGGATAGTAGTCGCCCGGGTTCGCCATGTACAACAACTGCATCACCACATCGCTTAGCAACATGCTGGCCAGCGATACCAGAAAAGCGTACTTCCGGTTGGCCACTACGGCACCGGCAAACAGGGCCATGGCCAGTTGCGGCGCTCCGAGCCACTCAGGACGCATGGTATACGGAATAACACGGTAGGCGGTAGCTACCAAAAACAAGAGGCTGAACACAAATACCAGCGAACGATTCATAGCTTAGCGCAGTTTGATTCGATGTAGAAAGGGGGTCAAAAAGGCAAACGGAGCCGCCAAAAGCTACTCTGTCCATCTTTTGAGTGGGGGCAAAAATAGGCCAATTTGACTGCCGAACGTGTGACGGGTCTTTCTTGACATTTTTGTATTGTGGAAAAAAAGCAGGGCGATAGTAAACAAAGTACCGGCCGACACGGCGAAGAACTAGCCACCGAATACCTGGCAGCCCGGGGTTACCGGCTGCTGGCTCGCAACTGGCGCTACCAGCGATCGGAAATAGACCTGATAGCTGCTAAAGACCACTGCATCCATTTTATAGAAGTAAAAACCCTGCATGGCAACCAGTTTTCGATGCCTGAATACAAGGTAAACAAGGCAAAGCTACGCATGCTGAAGGCCGGCGCCGAAGGTTACCTGCTACAGCACCCCGAGTGGAAATGGATACAGTTTGACATTGTCGCCATCACGCTTTTTCCGCACCAGCCACCCGATATCTTCCTGATTGCAGACATCAGTTAAACATGGTGGTACTTTTCGCCCCTTACGATGGTGCAGGCCCTGTATACCTGCTCGGCCAGTATCAGCCGTACAAGTTGGTGAGGAAACACCAATTTGGATAGCTGCCACACCATGTCGGCTCGCTTGCGCACCGCATCATTCACCCCGAATGCGCCCCCAATTACAAAATGTACCCGCTTTGCTCCGTTCAGTGCCCTTGTCTCCAGCAGGGTGGCCAGTTCCGGCGAACTGATCATTTTTCCCCGCTCGTCCAGCAATACCAGATAGTCTACCGGGTCAAAACTGTCCAGCAGGAGCCTGCTTTCCTGCTCCCGAAGCTCCTCCGGAGCCAGATGCGCCGCATTTTTGGGGCCGGGCATCAGTCGCCATTCGCAGCCGTAATAGTGCGCTATGCGCTGCGTGTATTCCTCAATGGCAGCCGCCATCTTGGCGTCGTGCTTTCCGCCTACCGACCATAACCAAATTTTCATCATGCCAAAATAAGGCAGGATGGGCCAGCGGCGAAAAAAGATTTCCCTTAACCTTGCCGTCTCGCTGAGCAAGGCTGAATGGCCGGCGAACAACAAAAAATAAGATTCATGAAAAACACGGGTACCATTTTGGGAGGTATTTCATTGGCAGCAGTAGCGGTATTGTACGTGCTTCATTTTTCAGGTCCCAAATCAGCCAGTAAAGGGGCTGACAGCCCAAAGACCAACGGCCATACGCCTGGCCAAATAGCCTATTTCGAAATGGATAGTGTGGAACAACATTATCAGTTTATAAAAGATGCCCGCGATGAAATAAAAAAGGCGGAAGAAAACATTTCGGGCGAATTGAATGGGATGAAGAAAGGCTATATGGGCCGCGTTCAGCAGCTGCAGTCGCAGGCACCCAGTATGAGTCAGCAAGATGGCGAACGGGCCCAGGCCGAGATCAATCAGATGCAGGTAAACCTGCAACAGCGGGAAGCCAAACTGACGCAGGAGCTACAAGAAAAGCAGTTTAAAATGATGAAAGACATCAATGAGAAAATTGCTGCCTTTTTGAAAGGCTACAATGCCGACAAACGCTTCGCCTACATCATTTCGCGTAGCCCCGGCGATTTTGTGTACTACGCCGACTCAGCGTTCAACATTACAAAAGATGTGATAGATGGGCTGAACAAGACCTACAAAGAGACAGCTCCCAAGAAGTAATAATCGGTGTATCAGGTTATAAAAAAAGCGGCGTGTCATTGTGCACGCCGCTTTTCATTTTGTATCGATAGCAAGCTAGTCATCGTCATTTCCCTTTCCCAGGAAAATAAGTGCATCATCAGGACTCGAACGTGAAAACAACTTTTCAAACTCTTTTCGATAGCTGAGGCTCACGCCGGCACGGTTGCGCCTTCCGGCAAAATCCAGTGCGTCCTTTTTAAATACAATGGCCCGCAAACGGCGGTTGTTTGTCAAAATAAATTCTACACTTACATCGGGCAAAAATTGAAACCCTGTTGTTGTAGTATTTCTTACGTTCAAATCAAAATCACTACCCACATTTACTACCACCCTATTGTTGAAGTAAGACCGATTGAGCATGAAGTTGAAGTTGACCCTGTCGTAACCTGTAGCGGTTTGGCCCGAAGTACCACCAAGAAGAGAGCCCGAGTTGTAAAGCTCAGTACTAAAATCAATATTCAAACTGCGGTCACCGGTGATATCCTGAATGAAATTGGTAAGAATCTTCCCCATTTGATTGCTAAGCAAATCGCTGATGGTGTTTACCGCCAGATCGGTACCGGGGTTACGTGCCCCGATGCCCTCTTTATAAGGCGCAAATGCTTTGAAAACAATCAGGTAAGTGACCTGTCGCAGCATTTCGCTTTTGTCGGCATCTATCCTGCGCAATACCTGCTGCACACTGACATTGTTTTGCATGGGCGAGCCCTGTGGAAAGCTGATACTAAAGTCGATTTCCGGTTTGCTGAGCTGGCCCCGCAAGCGGGCATTTACATACACATCGCCTTTGTAGCTTTGTGCTGCCTGGTCCAGCAACGATTGGCTTTGCTCACCGGCCATCAAATCACGCAGGCTCACTGAGTTGGCCGTATAGCGGGCAGTCAGGTTCAAATTGGCATCAAGTGGGTCCCCATTCCACTCTATGTAATTATTGTCGCCACCCTGTAGTTCAAACGGCTTTTTTATCAGGGTTTGAAAACTGAAGTTGTAGTTTCCCTTTTCTATCTGGTACCGGCCCCGCATCACGGTTTCTTCCACTGTGCCTGTACTTATTTTCAGATTGCCATTACCAGTTGCAGTGATCACATCGCCTGTCAGCTCATCCATTATCACATCTATTTGGCACAAAGGCGTAGCCGTCAGGTCCAGTTCGATGTGCATGTTGGTAACATTGCTATCTACTGCTGCCTCCAGTAGCTTTCCATACTCTTTGAATACAATAAAATCGGCTGTGCCACTTTCTTTGCCGGCTTTGTTAGCAATGAAAATATGTGAAGTATCGGTGGTAGCGCCGTTGATACGCATTTGCAAATTGGAGAGTGGACCGTACAAATCAAAACTAGCTCTACCAACTGCCTGCCCATAAAACAAGTCGTTGTCTTTGGCCCGGGTGTTTAAAAGCTGCATGCCAGTGGTACGCATCTTCATACCAAAAGACAGGCTATCGAAGAAACGATGATACATGCGCCCTTCCATAACGCCCGGTCGGCCTCGTTCGTCGCGAACACGAATGCTGCCAAAGTCGATGAAGTTGTTGCCAAACACCAGCGTAGCGGTATCTAACCGATAAAGGCACTGTGTATAGTCTACTTTTACATAGGCGTCGTCCAACCGCACTTTGCCCAGTATAGCCGGTGCCGAGGGGTCGCCTACTACCCGCAGCTGGCCACTGGCATAGCCGTCCAGGTCGGCCAATATGCCATCCAGATACTTTCGTAATACACTTATTTTCTCCCGACGCAAATCAATACTGGCATCCATCAGACCATCGCCGGCTTTGCCCAACCGCATGTTCAATGCTGCCGAAAAATCGTAACCAGGATTTCGGGAATCTACATCGGCCGCCAGTTTACCACTCATTGCATCAAACCGAAGCTTTCCGCCTACCACCCCAATCGAGTCGTTGTTGAAATAAAAACGATCGATATTGTAATGCAAGTCCACCACTGGCTTCTCCATCGGATCCTGGATTACCAGATTGCTGTTGAGCAATCCCTCCAACCTTGGCTCGGTCACTACAAATGGCAGTATATCACCTAAAATCAAATTCTTCACGTCTACGTACACATCATTCCAATACCCGTCGTCTGATGGCTTTGTATAAAGCTTTATACGTTGGTTATCATTCGTGAGTTCTATGCCGTTCGCTATCAAAAAGCCACGGCGCATTTCTACGGTACCATCGCTTACCAGCGTCCATTTTTTATTGTTTAAAATGAAAGAGGACTCATCAAACCGGAGCTCAAAACCTGTGGGCTTGCTATAGAAAAAAGCGCCGATAGCCGCGTTGCCAAGCGGACCATTGGTACGGGTGGTCAGCCTCAGCTCGGTGGTGTCTTTTACAGTACTTACCAGCAGTTCAGCGTTCGGAAAGCCTAAGCTATCGTTCAGCTTCAATTGCTCAATGCTTCCCAATAGTTGCAAGTCGGTAGCTGTACCATCGGCCTTTATAGCTGTATTCAGTAGCTTGATGCCATCATATTCTGCAAATGGTACATTCAGGTCTACGTACAGCTCATTATAATTGGTGTTCAGGTGACCGCTCAGCTTGCTGTAGTTCAGTCCTTTCAGCTTACGATCAACAAACTGCAGAAACGGCTCCACATTGCGGGTCACAATGTCAAAGTCGATTTGCTGTCCCACAGGTGTTTTCTTCGGAGCATCGATTACCGATGGGTAATACCGGTGCAAAAACTGTCGGAAGCTACCCGGCAGTTGACTAATGTTGTAGCGACCGGTCAATGTGGCATCGGCTTCGTTGGTTGCCAGCCGCAGTCGCCTGTCGCCATTTTCAAGTTGCGTCGATTCAAGATACAGCGAGTCAAGATTCAAGAGCTGGTCTTTGTCATACACTTCAGCATCATATATGCGGGCATACCCTCTGAAATCATCGATGTTTTCGCCATAAAAGTTTACATCAAATAGTCCCGATACCTTTATACTATCCTGGCTGAGCTTCAAAGCGTGCAGGTCGGCGTAGGCTACAGCTCCTCTTGCGTTGTACGATTGCTGGCGGGTAGTAAAATCGAGAAACGTATTGAAATTAGCAGTCAGGTTTTTGTCATTTACCGCCAGGTTGGCCGATAGTTGGTCCTTTATCAGTTTTGCATCTGCATTAATGTACTCGTAAGTATAACCTTTGTAGGCCACTGAGCGTATTTTGCCTTCCATTAAAATAGGATAGCCGGTTCCAAGACCATTGCTGCTCACTTTGCCATCAAATAGCATCATGCCCAAATCTGGCACTCCCAACAGTAGCCCTCCATTTAATCGGGCATTACTGATGGTGCTTTCAAAGCCTGCATTTTTACCCTTCAGTCGCATCCGTAGTTGCGCACTGAGGCTGCCTACGTCGGTCGCCAGTTGGCCGTTGGCCACAAAATCGAACACGGTACCCTCATAGGTGCCGGTATAGCGCAGCTTGCCCACCCTACCTACCGGCGTATTTTTCAGCATAGCCAGTTCCGGCGCCCACGGCAGTACATCCTCCAGCGCTATTTCGCTGCCGGCCGTGCTGAACTTAATTTTTGTTTTGTCAATATCTGTCAGGCCTTGCATGCTGTAGTCACCTACCAGGCGACTGGCACCAGTACGCAGGTCCACGTTTTTTATAAAAAAGCTACTGATGGTACCCTCGGCATCGCCACTCAGGGTAGCTGTTTGCCGAATGCCACGCAACTCAGGTGCGAAAAAGGCAATGTCATTCATGCTCACGCTGCTATTGCGCAGCCTTGCCGAAATACGCACACTGTCTACAAAATACTCCATGTCGTCCAGCGTACGGTAGCGCATGGCGTAGTAAGGGCCAAGGGTGCTTTCATTCAGCCGCAGATCGAGATCGGCAAACTCCATCAGCTGCGGATGAATACGCAGCCGGGTGCGCAGGCGCCTGATGTTCAGACCGCTGCGTTCTGCCGCCGTTAAGTTGGCGTTGGCAAACAAGGTATCATGATCAAGACGCACATTGCGCAGTTGCCCGTTAATGGGGGTGATGATGATATCCCGTTCGTCAAACACTTTTTGCTCATACACCGGCCCATGGCGGTTAAAAATTTCCACCACACCATTTCTCAATTGTAAGTCTGCTATTTGCAGCGCCATCCCACCAGGATTCCAGCTTTCAGGAAAGGTCCTCAGGCGATCCAGTGAATCGACCCGCCGCCAGTACGCTGCCGAATCAGCTGCCGACCACAAACCGTCTCGCCGAAACTCCCGATACTCGGGCTGGTCCAGCGTCAGTTGATCGATGACATAGCGCTGCTGCCGGGTATCGAAAGTGCGGGCCTTGAGCCGTAAGTGAGCCACCCCGCCTACCAATGATTTTCCACGCCACCGATCGTGCTGCTCAAAATGCAAACCATCAATCTCTAACAACTCCAACTGCAACTTCACCGGCCACGAAGACGAGGCTGCGCTTTTGCCATGTCCGGTTGTATCTATAGGTGCCGTTTCTTGTTTGTTGCCATTGCTTAAAAAAGCATGTCGCCAGATTGAATCGTTGCGCTGCAACTTTATCCGTACGTCCTGTAGGTACAAATACTGTAGGGTCACGGTATCTTTCGCCAGCAGCCAGTCGGTAAAATGCACCCGCAAACGTCCAACCGAAGCCAACGTGTCACGCTGTTGGTCTTGCACCAGTACACCCTCTACATACACACGGTTGAGCCAGCCTACATAAGCCCGTTTTACTTGTACCGTGGTGCCCAGCGTTTTACTCAGCTGAGTGGCAGCCAAATTGGTTAGCCACTGCTGAAACCACGGTGTTTGCAACAGCAGCCATAGCAACAATAGCACAGCCAGCAGGCTGAGCGCCGTAGTGCGTAATATGCGAAGCGCTTTTTTCAACAGTGAAAACGGTACATTGCTCTCAAGGCACAAGCCGCGGCGTAAAATTAGCAGCTGCCGGCCGGCCTTTTATAACGCAGCACCAATGTCTATCAATATTTTATAACATGGTTAAAGATACAATGCGCAAATCTGCCGTAAGCCCTTGGGCAACCCACCTGCTTCTTTTCCCCGCCTTGTGTGCAAGCCTGCAGCTGGCAGCTCAGCGAAAAATGCCTGTGTTTGCAGGTCAGTTGTTTTTGATAACCGAACAGGCCAAAATCGGCTACACCGATAGCACTGGCCGTGTAGTGATATCGCCTACATGGCCGTTGGCCGGCCATTTTTCAGAAGGCCTGGCTTTTGCCCAAAAACCCGGCGATCAGTTTGGGTATATCAACAAGGCAGGGCAGTGGGCCATCAAGCCCGGGTTTGACGCAGCCGGCGATTTCAGCGAAGGCAAAGCCCGGGTGCAAAAAGCCGGCAAGTGGGGCTATATCGACCGGCAAGGAAGCTGGGTCATTCCAGCGCAATTTTCGCTGTGCTACGATTTTGCAGGCGGGTATGCTATAGTGGCGGTAGGTGGCAAATGGGGCATTATAAATACCAGCGGGCAGTGGGCGGTGCCAGCCCAGTACTATGATGTAACCCAGCCCTGGCAGGGTTGGTACGCCTTCAAAAAGAGTTTGCAGGATGCGTGGCAGCTGGCATGCCTGCACCCTACCAGTACGCCGGGGCAGCGCTGGAGCCGTGTGAGAAATTTTTGCAATGGATTGGCGCCGGCACGGCACGATGATGGCCGCTTTGGCTTTATAGATACCACGGGGCAGTGGAAACTACCCGCTGCCTATAAGCAGGCCGAGCCTTTTTCGGAAGGGTTGGCGGCTGTGCAGGCCGACGACGGCACCTGGGGATACATTGACAGTAAGGGGCTGTGGGTAATAGCGCCCCGCTTTGCCCGGGCCGGCCTTTTTAAGCTGGGCTATGCATTGGTAGAAACCAACTCGGGAGTCGGATACATCAATCAATTAGGCCAGCTTTTGTTTGAGCGGCCCCGATAGGGCACAAAAAACCCCCGGCTCAACACCGGGGGTTCAATTGCAATGTCTTGACGGGAACCAGATAGCGAAAACGATATATGGGAGGCCGTGAGAATGCAATGGGGCTTAGTACCTGCCGCGACCGCCGCCGTAGCCACCGCCACCGAAGTTGCCACCCCGGTTGCCACCGCCACGGAAGCCACCACCTGCAGGACGCTCTTCGCGGGGACGGGCTTCGTTCACGCTGATGTTGCGACCTTGCAATGCTTTGCCATTCAGCTCAGCAATCGCCTGGTTTGCTTCAGCGTCGTTCGGCATTTCTACAAAGCCGAAGCCCTTGCTACGGTTGGTCATTTTGTCCTTCACAATCTTGCAGGACGACACCTCTCCGTAGGTTTCGAAGAGCTGCTGGAGTTCGCTTTCCTGAACACCCCAGCTGAGGTTTCCGATGTACAAATTCATAAAAACAATTTTGAGGGCATGGAGGGCCGGCTAAAAGCGGGCATACCCTTCCCACGAATGAACAATGAAACGAAGGTGTTTATAATTATCGGTAGCCGCAAATAAATTTTGGCGTAAATGCCCGCCCCGTGTGGGGTTTGGTCGAAAAGAGGGCGCCCTTGGGCAGCGAGGGGCTGCCACGGGCCCGACTGTAGAAGTCGCACCATCACCCGAAAATTTTACCTGCCATTTTGTACCGGCTGGCCTGCCCTATTGCACCCGAACCCTTACTTTTGCAGCCAATTTGAAAAACGGGTGGGTTGCCCTGATTGCGAGCCTCCCTGCCGAAAGGGCCCGTTTGCTGAAGCATTTTTTTGACAAACCTATACTCAACTATGGCCAACGTTGGTAAGATCAAACAGATCATTGGTGCCGTAATCGACGTACAGTTCGACGGCAACACGAAGCTTCCTGAAATTTACAACGCCCTGGAAGTAAAGCGTGAAAATGGCGACATCCTTGTACTGGAAGCTCAGCAGCACCTGGGCGAAGACAGCGTACGCTGCATTGCCATGGACGGCACCGAAGGCCTGGTACGCGGCATGCAGGTGGTAGATACCGGCAAGGCCATTGCCATGCCCACCGGCGATGCTATCAACGGCCGCCTGTTTAATGTAACCGGCGACCCCATCGACGGCCTGCCGGCAGTAGACAAAACCAACGGCCGCCCCATCCATGCCAAACCCCCGGCATTCGAAAACCTGAGCACCGCTACTGAAGTACTTTTTACGGGTATCAAAGTCATCGACCTGATTGAGCCCTACGCCAAGGGTGGCAAGATTGGTTTGTTTGGTGGTGCCGGCGTCGGCAAAACAGTATTGATCCAGGAACTGATTAATAATATTGCCAAGGGCTACGGCGGTCTGTCGGTATTTGCCGGCGTGGGCGAACGTACCCGTGAGGGTAACGACCTGCTGCGTGAAATGATCGAAGCCGGTATCATGAAGTACGGCGACGACTTCAAACACAGCATGGAAGAAGGTGGCTGGGATCTGGAAAAAGTAAACATGGAAGGCTTGAAAGAATCAAAAGCCACCTTCGTGTTCGGCCAGATGAATGAGCCCCCCGGTGCCCGTGCCCGTGTAGCCTTGTCAGGTCTTACCATTGCCGAATACTTCCGCGATGGCGATGGCCAGGGCAAAGGAAAAGACATCCTGTTTTTCGTAGACAATATCTTCCGTTTCACCCAGGCTGGCTCTGAGGTATCGGCCCTGCTGGGTCGTATGCCTTCAGCCGTGGGCTACCAGCCTACGCTGGCTACTGAAATGGGCCTCATGCAGGAACGCATTACTTCTACCAAAAACGGTTCGATTACTTCGGTACAGGCCGTATACGTACCTGCGGATGACTTGACCGACCCCGCCCCTGCTACCACCTTTGCCCACCTGGATGCCACCACCGTACTCAGCCGTAAGATTGCCGACCTGGGTATTTACCCTGCGGTGGATCCGCTGGATTCTACCAGCCGTATCCTGACCCCTGCTATTGTAGGCGAAGCACACTACAATACTGCCAACCGGGTGAAGCTGATACTTCAGCGCTACAAAGAACTACAGGACATCATCGCCATCCTTGGTATCGACGAACTGAGCGACGAAGACAAAATGACTGTGTCTCGTGCCCGGAAAGTGCAGCGCTTCCTTAGCCAACCGTTCCATGTGGCAGAGCAGTTCACCGGCCTCAAAGGGGTGTTCGTCAGCATCGAAGACACTATCCGTGCATTCAATGCCATCATGGATGGTGAGGTAGATGAGTATCCTGAAGCCGCCTTCAACCTGGTGGGCACTTTGGAAGACGCTATTGAAAAGGGTAAGAAAATGCAGGCCCAGGCGCAGGGATAATTTGATAATGTGATGATGATAGTGGGTGCAGACGGCCAACCAGCGAAGTCGCTGCCACGCATTGTCAACTGACCAACTTTTGCACGATGAATTTAGAAATACTGACTCCGGAAAAAAAGCTCTTCAGCGACGACGTATACGGCGTACAGCTGCCAGGCGTGAGTGGCTTGTTTGAAATACTGGAAAAACACGCCCCCATGGTAAGTGCCCTGGGCAAAGGCCGCGTAAAAGTGCTGACCGATAAAAACGGCGGCAGCGTGAGCTACGATATAACCGGTGGTTTTGTAGAAATTTTGAACAACAAAGCAACCGTGCTGGTAGAGGGCGCCAAAGAGGCCTGATACCATTCAGACACAGGTTGATTTTCAATAAACATGGATTCCGGCAACGGGGTCCATGTTTTTTTTGCAGCTACTGATAACGGGTTGCTAAAGCTGGCACCGGGCATACGACAGACGCGGCAGCTATTCGTTAAATCATCGAATTTTGGAAACGGGCCAACACCAAACTGGGCTGGCCCGAAAAACCGAGCATATGAACAGAAGTTTGTACCGCTATGTAGCCGCTTCGCTGGTGCTGGTAGCACTGGCTGCTTGCCGCAAAAATCCGCTGAACAACCTGAGTAATGAAGAGAGCCGCATCTACATTACCAACCGCGAAGCCACGGCCAACTTTGCCAGCTACCGCACCTTTAGCGTAGCCGATACTGTACTGGTGGTAGATGGAAACAACGTACAATCGCAAGCCAATGCCACCGATCGGGCGTTTATAGATGCGCTGAAGAAATACATGCAGGAACGAGGCTACCAATTGGTACCCAAAGCATCCAATCCTGAACTCGGTCTGCAAATCAGCCGCATCGTACGAACCAGCACTGGTATAGTAGACTGGGGAGGCTGGTGGAACAATGGCTGGGGAGCCGGCTTTTGGGGACCAGGCTGGGGCTGGGGCCCCGGCCCCGGCTGGTGGGGCGGCGGTGTAAGCCTGTACCAGGTGCGAGAGGGCATGCTATCGATGGACATGGTCGACATCAAAAATGCGCCGGCCAATGGCAATCAGCTGCGCATTATCTGGAACGGCCTGATACGTGGCGAAGGCATATTCAATGCCAACACGGCCGATAGCCAAACCAAACAGCTGTTCGATCAATCGCCCTACCTGCGCCGCTGACGCCGCAACCGCTTTTCATCTTCCATCTCCCAACATTGTAACCAATGACGACACAAGCAAAATATTGGATTGGCTGCCTGGCCCTGCTGATGAGCCTCGGTGCGGCTGGCCAGCCCCTGAAAAAGGATGTAAACCTGACCCTGTGGTATAGCTATGCCATGCCCAGTGGGGGTTTTAAAAGCGACTTTATTGATCGCAGCAGCCCGCGGGGTATCGCCCTCGATTTGATGTGGCATATCAACACGCAGCTATCCATGGGTGCCAGCGTGGCTTACCAGGATTTTTACCAGAAGTACCCCAGGGCCACCTACCGCACCAGCGATGGCGCCGATCTGTCGGCGGTCATCAGCCATTCGGTGCAAACCACCCCCATCCTTTTTAAAGTGCGCTACTCGCCGCTGGAAGGAAAAGGCCCCGGCTATGAAAACATGGAAAAAGGGCAGCGTCGATCTTTAATAGTATTGCCATACGGTAGCCTGGCAGCTGGTGGCAATCTGGTACAGTTTGAACAATTGCTGGGCGTTTTCAGCAACCAGAGCGATATCAATTTTGCCTTTGCCGCCCATGCTGCACTGGGTGCCAAAGTGCCATTTGGGCTGTACCGCCAGCATGCGGTGATGCTGGAAGCAGGCTACCACCTGATGCCGTACAATAAGTTTGGCGTGAGCCAGCTAAACCAGCTGAACATACGAACCGGAATACTTTTGGAGCTGCGCTAAACCTGGCAAGTGCTGCTAGTTCAGCTGCGGATCGATGGGGTAATGAATAATCTCGTGAAACGATTGATCCAATTGGCGAACGGCCTCTTTCCACACTTCAGCCGGTTCTGGATGAAATACCAGCGCTGCAGCACCTTTGACCGTCAGCCAGCTTTTTTCTTCCATTTCGGAGGCCAGCTGGCCCTCGCTCCAGCCACTGTAGCCCAAAAAAAAGCGGATATGCTGCAAGTCTAGTTGCTGCGCATTCATCAGTTCAAGGATTTTACGAAAATCGCCGCCCCAGTACACACCCGGGATCACCTCTGCCGATTCGTCGTACAGCGCCGGAATATTGTGAATAAAGTGTAGTGTATCGGGCTGCACCGGACCGCCGTAGTACACCGGTATATCCACCCCTTGCAAATCGGGAATAAACTCGTCGAGCCGCTGCTCAAACCGCCGGTTGAGTACAAAGCCAAAGCTTCCCTGCTCATTGTGCTCGCACAGCAATACGGCTGTCCGCATAAAATTCGGGTCCTTCAAAAAAGGATCGGAAATCAACACAATACCAGGTGCAGGATCAATCATGGCATCAAATTAGGTGAACCTGGCCGAATCACAAAACACCTGTACTATTCAGGCGTTGGGCCATTGTGGCGTTAAAAATGGCGGGCAGGCAGCGCAGCAGCAAGGCCTAACCGCTACTTTTGCCACACTTCGTACTGCTGCTATGTCACTCAAAAAGTTGTTGCCGCTCATTCTTGTGCTCATCACCATTTCGCTGGTGGGCACTATTTATATGCAGTACAACCGGCTGCAAAATCTACTGATTATAAAAGAAGAGCAGCTGTATGAGCGAATAGCGCAAAGTATAGATCAGGTAGCCAACGATATCAGTAATAGCAGCCCCAGATCGCTCAGTTTGCGCCAACGCAGGCGTTCGCCGCTCAATTTGGGCAACAACCTGATGAGCACCGAGCTGATGCCGCCACAACTGGTGGCCGAGCGGTTTACTCAATTTGAAATACGCGAAAAATTGGAAGCCGCTTTCAAGCGAAATAAGGTGCAGCTGAAGCAGTTTGAATTTGCGGTCACCAATAATCTGAACCTGCTGAGTTACGAAATGTACTCGCCGGCCTTCATCACCAGCCTGGCCGATACCATTGCCAATAAGCAATGGGTGTACCTGCTGGAGCCACCCTCGGGCACCTGGGCCGAGGGGCTGGCTCCCTATGAAAGCATTATTGTAATAGTACCCGACTTTAGCAAGCTGGTATTCAGCCAATCATATTTCGAGTTAGTCGCCTCTATCGTGTTCATTCTGTTTATCATGTTTGCGTTTCTGCTTACCGTACGCACCATGCTGAACCAACGGAAGCTCAGTGAAATCAAAAGTGATTTCATCAACAATATGACGCATGAATTCAAAACACCGCTGGCTACTATATCGCTGGCGGTAGATGCGCTGGCCAACGATAAAGTGTTGAAAGACGAAAACAAACTGCAATACTTCCGCAACATCATCAAAGATGAAAACAAGCGGATGAATAAGCATGTAGAAACCATACTGCAGGCAGCCAGCCTGGAAAAACAGGAGCTGACCCTTAATAAGAAAAAATGCAGTGCGCATGAAATAGTGCAGCATGTGGTAGATAACTACAAACTGGTGCTTCAGGAAAAACATGGGCAGGCCATTTTGCAGCTGAATGCCCGAAACGATGAGGTGTTTGTAGACGAACAGCACTTTACCAACCTGGTAAACAACCTGATTGACAACGCTATCAAGTATTCAAAAGAGCAACCTGAACTCACCATTACCACCCATAGTTCACCCCGCTATCTTGTGCTGCGGGTAGATGACAATGGCATTGGCATGAGCAAGGAAACGGTAAAGCGCATCTTCGAAAAATTCTACCGTGCCCATACCGGCAATATTCACAATGTGAAAGGCTTTGGCCTTGGTATGACGTATGTAAAAAATATAGTAGATGCCCATAAAGGCCGGATCAAGGTAGAAAGTGTGTTGGGCAAAGGTTCCAGTTTTGTAGTGGAAATTCCGCTGGCCAAAAGCTGATCGGCGCTACCGGCACTCGTTTTGACAAACATCAAAAAATACCCTCAGTATCAGAAAAATTGTTGTCAAAACATTGATTTATGGAAAACCTGCGCTACATTCATTCTGCGCAGGTTTTTGACTCACATTCTTGTACTTCTCGCACATCTCGCGGCGCAATTCGTTCCCCAAAACCTTTAGAGGATCCAGGCATTGTTCACCAAAAACTCAGAAAAGAGTCATGGCTGTTATGTGTACTCATCCTTTGTGGGCCGAAACCAGCCTGCCGCTTACGCTGCCGGAGGTAGGCTGTAACGCTACACTGACCTACCAGATCATATCTACAGTAGGCCAAATCATCCGGCAAGGCAGCTTTCGTGGTGGCTATGTGTACATTTCTACCCGTATGCTGCCCAAGGGGCAGCAGTTTCTGCTACGGGTGGTGTGCAATGATGACGTCCTGCACGAAGGACATTTCGAGACTTTGCGGGAATATTAGGGCAGTAGCAAGCTGCTATCGCCATAGCTTAAAAACCGAAAGTCGTTGTTGAGAGCGTACTGATAAATGTCTTTCCAAGCCGGCCCCACTAATGCCGCTACCAGTAGCAGCAAGGTGCTTTGTGGCTGGTGAAAATTGGTAATGAGCCCTTTGCAAAGGCCAAACTGATAACCGGGAGCAATAATGATCTGCGTTTTGATGATCAACCGCTTCCGGTTGTTTTTTTCCAGCCAGCCATGAAGCGCCATCAGGGCCGCTTGCGGTGGCAGTGCCAGGGCTTGCCAGCGGTCGTACACTTCCCATTGTTGTATTTCCAGTCCGGTAAGTTCTATATCGGGCATGTGGGCAGCCTTTACGCCCATCCAATACAGGCTTTCCAGTGTACGCATACTGGTAGTGCCCACCGGAATAATGCGGGTGGCAGCTGCCAGTTTCGGCAGTAATTCTGCCGGCACATCCAAAAATTCGGCGTGCATATCGTGCCCCTGCATCGTATCGGCTTTCACCGGCTTAAAAGTGCCGGCACCAACATGCAGTGTTACAAAGGCCTGCCCAATGCCGGCATCTGCTACTCGCTGCAGTACAGCTGGTGTAAAATGAAGACCAGCTGTGGGCGCAGCTACGCTTCCATCATTTTGGGCATAAACCGTTTGATAGCGTTCTGCGTCGCTGGCTTCGGCGTGGCGCTGCAGGTAGGGCGGTATGGGTATTTCGCCCAACAGGTGAAGTATTTGCGCAAACGGCCAATCGGCTGGTGTCCAATTGAGCTGTATTACAAAGCAATCGCTTCGGCGCTCTTCCATACGGGCCTCCATCAGCACCGTACTACCTTCGTACAGCAGCTGCTTTTGCAGCACCATGCCGGCCTTCCATTTGCTGGCGCCACCCACCATGCACTTGTAGCGTATACTACCGCAGGCGTTCATAGCGGTTGTAATGTCGGCATAGTCTTCATGGGGCTCCAGCGCAAAAATCTCGATAAGACCACCAGTAGGCTTTTCAAACAGCAACCGGGCTTCCACCACCCTGCTGTTGTTAAACACCAGCAGGCTGTCGGTGGGCAACTGGTCCGGCAGCTCGCTAAAGATACCACTGCTGATTTGGCCCTGCCGGTACATCAACAATTTCGATTCGTCGCGGTTGGCCAGCGGATAGCGGGCTATGCGTTCGTCGGGCAATGGATAGCTGAAATCTTTGATAGAAAGCAACTGTGGATGCATAATGCAAAGATGCTGGCAGCTGCCCGAGCCACAAAAAGCCTATAACCAATGCGATTGAAAGCAGTCATTCTTTCTCGATTAAGAAACCGGTATGCCTTGTGCAGGCATACCGGCGAACCCCTTTTGTAAAACGAAGTGCGGGCAAATGGTGTGCCGTGTGCTGAGTATTCAATTTTGCCAGCATCAAAAGCTGGCCGATGTCGCCTTTTTTGTGAAACTTTCTTTTTCAAAAAACGGCTGATACTTCTTTGACTGCGCGGCTGACAGTCGCTGGCCGTTCAATAGCATGATATCGCCATCCCACTCAATCTTCAGCTGGTCGGTTCCCGGCTTTAGCAGGCCATCTTTGCGCAACTCATCTATACCGGCTTTTACACGTTGCAGTTGCTGCCGGGCCTGCTCCAGCCCCTGTTTTGCTTGCTCCAGTCCTTGCTTTACATCGGCTTGCGCATTTTTTAGTTGCGCCTGCGCTGCAGCTATGTGCCTGCGCATTTGTTCTGCATCAATCTTGCTGGCTTCTGCCATCGCCTTTCTAAAGCTTTCCGACTCCAGCTCGGCACGAACCGTCTTCATGGCCGCTTCCACCTCGGCCTGCACCTTTTTCATGTCTACCTCTCGCAGCGCCTTTTGTACTGTTTCTTCTACGTTTAGCTTTTCCATTTCAGCCCTGGCCCTGGCCAGCTCTTCTTCTACTTTGGGCCACTCTTCTTTGTTTAGTCGTTGCAGCTCACGTTCTACTTCCTTCAGTGCCTTATCCACTTCGGTGGCTTCGGTAGCCAGCGGCGCACGGGCAGTGCGGGGGGCAGCTGCTTTGATCCGCGCAGTATCGGCGCTACCAGCTTTGCGGGGTTGTGCCTGGGCGTGAAATGGAGGGTAAACAGCGGCTACCGCTAAGAGCATGGTAGCCACCACAGCCAGATAAACATGGCGATACTTGGTGAGGTGTTGCATGGCAGTTTTGTTTTTACGAATTGTTTCGTAAAAGTAGTACGATTTAATTCGTAGACAAATTCGGATGGCAAGTTGGCAAGTTTTTAACGAACAGCAGCCTGCACCGCTTTGCTATAAAAAAGTGCTAAGTAGGCGGAGGCAGCAGCCGGGCGCATTAGCTTTACAGCGTATTGGCACTGCCAAACGGCAGTCAGCGAATACCCGTTCAAATTAAATTTTGTATGAAGCAATACCTGATGATGATGCTGGCCGCAGTAACGACGGCTTCCGCATTTGCACAAGATGCCCCAGCCGAGGGCGGTACAAAAAAGTTTGATGCCAGCCGGCTTGTATTTGGCGGCAATATGGGTGCCACTTTTGGCGATTTTACGTTTATACAGGCCTCGCCACAGGTGGGTTACATGTTTTCAGAAAAGTTTACGGCCGGTGCCGGTATCAACTTTATTTCTTCTACCGAAAAGTTCCGCAACTTCCAGGGCGATGAAATCTATCGTTTCAATAACGGCTTCGGTGGCCTCAACCTGTTTGCCCGTTATTTTCCCGTGCGTTTTTTAATGGCCAGCCTTCAGCCCGAACTGAATTACAACTGGGGTAAGATTCGCTACCAGGATGGTACGCCCACGCAGCGCCTTGAAGGGGCATTTGTACCATCGCTATTGCTGGGCGGCGGTGTGGTACTGCCAAGTGGTGGCCGTGGCGGCATGCTGCTATCGGTGCAGTACGATGTGATCCAGAGTAATCGGTCGCCCTACGGCCGCCGGGCGTTTGTCAACTTCGGCTTTATTTTTTAGTCAGTAGTGCCTCGAGCAAGGCTTGCGGCAAATCAAAAATATTGACCCGCTTGCTCAGGTCGTCGTACAAAAAGCCTTCGCGGTGCATTACCTGCATCATCTGAAACAAATCGCTGTAAAAGCCACCCGAATTCAACACATAGATGGGCTTGTCGTGAATAGCTAATTGGTTCCAGGTCAGCATTTCAAACAGCTCATCCATGGTACCAAAACCGCCGGGCAAAATGATAGCCGCATCGCACCATTCGTACATCATGCGCTTGCGGGTATGCATGTCGGGCACCACATGCAGTTCCGTTATTCCATCGTGCTGGTGCTCCCAGCTGCGCAGTTTTTCGGGGATAACGCCCAGCACTACGCCATGGGCAGCCAGCGCTGCGTCGGCTACAGCTCCCATCAGCCCCTTGCTGCCGCCACCGTACACCAGGCGCAATCCAGCCTGCGCCAGCAGCTGGCCCAATTGGCGGGCGTGTATTTCAAATAATTCATTTTTACCCGACTTCGATCCACAGAACACTGCTACTGCCTGCATACCATTTGCTTTGAGTGCAAGATAGCGGTGCGCCTGCGGCCGGCTGTTATGGCAAAATAATTTTTCTCAGCAGCTGTTTAAATTTCATTGCTGAAAATACCCATCGGGAATTTTTGAGCGAAATGACGTGGATTTTGCAGCCGTAGCTGGTGGCTTATGGCGAAAAATCCAACGAAGTGGCAGCGAAAAAAGGCCCATGGCAATTGCAGTGAATGGACTTTAAATAGCTTCTTTACATCGCTTGGCTTACTTTCAGCGCTACAAGGGCAAAAGCCAAAAACCTACATGCCCAAAAAACGAACTGCCTATGAGTCCGGTATTCCTCCTCTCCTTTGTGTTCGCCTATTTCGCCATATTGCTGGTGGTAGCTTGGTACACCAGCCGCAATAGCAACAACGACTCCTTCTTCATTGGCAACCGAAACAGCAACTGGATGCTGGTAGCCTTTGGCATGATTGGTACCAGCCTCAGCGGTGTCACCTTTGTGAGTGTGCCAGGCACGGTAGGGGCAGGCGGCTTCAACTATTATCAGGTAGTCATCGGGTACTTTTTAGGCTACCTCGTCATTGCGTATGTGCTGCTGCCGCTGTACTACAAAATGAACCTCACCAGCATTTACAACTATCTGGAGCACCGCTTTGGTACCACCAGCTACAAAACCGGCGCTACCTACTTCATTTTATCGCGTACGTTGGGTGCCACTGCCCGTTTGTACCTCGTGGTCAATATTCTGCAAATCTTCATTCTCAATTCCATGGGAGTACCTTTTTGGGCTACTGCTTTGGTCATTCTTGTACTCATTTTGCTGTATACTTTCGAAGGTGGCGTAAAAACGATTGTGTACACCGATACGCTGCAAACCAGCTGCATGCTCATAGGACTCGTGATATGCATCATTGCCATCATGAACAAGCTCGACTTCAGCCTGGCGCAAACATGGCAGGCCATGGGCGAAAAAGGCATGACCCGCATTTTTAATACCGATGTGCAAGCACCCGGCTTTTTCTTGAAGCAAATACTGGGCGGCGCATTCATCACCATTGCTATGACCGGCCTGGATCAGGAGATGATGCAAAAAAACATAAGTGTAAAAACACTGGCAGGCTCGCAAAAAAATGTGATGACACTGGCTTTCGTGCTGTTAGTTGTCAATGTTTTGTTTCTGCTGATGGGCGGTCTGCTATACCTGTTTGCCGAGGCCAATGGACTGGCGGTAAAAGGTGATGACTTGTTTCCTGCCATAGCACTGGGCAACTATCTGTCCGCCGGCATCGGGGTCATCTTTATCATCGGTCTTATTTCCGCATTATTCCCCAGTGCCGATGGGGCGCTTACAGCCCTCACCTCTTCTTTTTGTATCGATATCCTCGGCCTCAAGCGTAGAACCGATCTTAATGAGAAGCAAAAGAAGCGAATCCGCCTCAGCGTGCACCTCAGCCTGACCCTGGTATTCTTTTTATGCGTCATGTTGTTCAAGTGGATTGATGACAAGAGCATCATTGATGTGATCTTAAAAGTAGCCGGCTACACCTATGGTCCTTTGCTGGGTTTGTTTGCCTTTGGCATACTTACCAAGCGGCAGATAAACGATAAACTGAGCCTGCTGGTATGCATGGCAGCACCCGTGCTGGTCATAGGTATTGATATGGTGAGCAATGCAGAATGGTTTGCCACCAAATTGAAACTGACGGCCGACAACGCTGCAGCGCTGAAATCGCTGTCAGATCGTGTCTTCGGCGGCTTCAAAATCGGGCTGGAGCTATTGCTGTTGAATGGTCTGCTCACGTTTGGAGGCTTGTGGCTTATTTCCCGCAAGCCTGCCACTGCGGCTACACCTGCCACTGCATGATTTGTTAAATACCAGCACCGCCGTACCCCCACATCAACTGTAATTGGAAGCACCTGTTTATTTTTCCGGAAAGGAAACACTTACCATATGAACGAAGTAGTAAAAACAATAGAGCAAAGACGCTGGGCAGAAAGCAGAGCGCATAGCAGCTGGCAGATATTTAAAATCATGGCCGAGTTTGTGGATGGCTTTGAAGCGTTGGCACGCATTGGTCCCTGCATCAGCATATTTGGAAGTGCCCGCACACCAGCCGGCCACCCGCACTACGAGCTGGCCGTAGAAATAGCCCGTGAATTGTCGCAAGAAGGTTTTGGCATCATTACCGGCGGTGGCCCGGGCATTATGGAAGCGGCCAACAAGGGTGCCTACCTGGCTGGTGGCAAAAGTGTGGGGCTGGCTATATCGACCGCGATAAAAGCCTGCACTTCGACTACTTTTTTGTGCGGAAGACCATTTTTGTAAAGTACTCGCAAGCTTTTGTAATGATGCCCGGTGGCTTTGGTACACAAGATGAGTTTTTTGAGGTAATAACATTGGTGCAAACCAACAAAATGCACCGGGTGCCCATGGTACTGGTAGGCCGGGAGTATTGGAAAGGACTGGTAGACTGGATTAACAGCACGATGATCAAAGAGAAATACATCAGCCCCGGTGATATTGACCTGTTTACCGTGGTGGATACGCCCAAAGAAGTAGTAGACTATATATTGGACTACTACAGCAAGCACAAGCTCGAGCCTAATTTCTGACGTGAAACAACGAAACATACAGCGAGCCGTTCTTCTTTAGCACGGCTCGCTTTTTTTTATACAAGACCTTCGCCGCTAGTCATCGTACTTGGCCCGCATCCGGGGTACCAGTAACAAGCTTTTTCGCAGCGTTTGCTTCAGGTTCTGCTTCACAATATCGCCCATGGACTTGCACTTCAGAAAGAGGGGCGAATCGAAATGCGATGCCAACTCCTGCTTCAGTTGTTCTATTTTGGCAGGCGGTGCCAATTCGTCGCCCGCCATGATGTCCAGCAGGTGCTTGATGCGATAGCGGGATGCCACCAGCCGAAAGGCCATCATCGTTCGTTCTTCGGCCTGGTACTGCTCTATGCTATCGCGGTTCAGGCTTTTCAGCGTCAGATCCACCAGCGGAAAGTTTTCTTTCAAAAACTGCGAGAGATATAAATTCTTGCGCCCTTCGTAAGACTGCTGATCAAAATCGATAGCCCTGATACGGTATTGAAAATCTTCCACATCGGGTGTCAGGTTCACTACAAAATTGTAGCTGCGCATGTCACCCAGCAAACGTACAAAGCAGCGTTCATTGAACTTGACAAACTCTTTGGCAAACCGGATCGGATTGAGGTCGGCACTGTTGAGATACTGCTTGATAAACACATCGCCGGGAATACCCGGAATATGCTCTTCAATCAGCGTATCGCCGCAGGTAAGAAAGGTCATACGGTTGGGCGATAGCATGTGCTCCAGCTCGAGGCCGTAGATGCGGGAAGCATCCGCATACTTGACGTAATAGTGATCGTAGTTGTCGTTGAACTTATTGACAATACGGATACGAAACGGCTGCGAATTGCCAAACGGACAGAAATCGATCCGGGCCAGATCAAGCTGCGGCACAAAGGTGAAATCGCCCTCGGTACGCAGCACGGCGTAGGTTTCTACCAATACTTCCCGCAGGTAATCCCAGTCGCGGCTGTCATAGCTCACGGTTTCCCATTGGGTATCGTTGCCGTGCTTGTCTTTGAGCGGCACCGAGTAATTGAACTGCCGCAAATCGGAATAATTGACGAGGTGCTTTTTTTCGCGGCCGTGCTGCCTCAAAAAATAACGGAGCGGCTCACTGACGCGGTACATCGGCTTTTTGCGAGATGGCCGTAGCGAAGGCTGTTGCTGATCGTGTTGGTCGGGCGGCTGCATAGCTAGCCCCGAATATACGGAGGCGGCACGGCTAAGATGCCGACCTGCCTGCAACCGGCCTACTTTTGTGGCACGCCAAAAGCCAGCCGCCACATGATGACCGCCGCTACCTATGCCGACCAACACAGCAGTGCCTTGTCGCCCCTTTTGCAGCAGGTGCTGAATGATACGATGGCCCAACACCCGCAGGCACACATGATCAGCGGCGCCACGCAGGGCCTTTTTCTGCAAATGATCAGTCGGCTGATGCGCCCGAGGTACGTGTTGGAAATAGGCACCTTCACAGGCTTTAGTGCCTTGTGCCTGGCCGAAGGGCTGACCCAGGATGGCGAGCTGCACACAATAGAATTGCGGCCAGAAGATGCAGCTACTGCTCGGCGCTACTTCAGCCTGCACTCCAAAGCGGCGCAGCTGCACCTGCACGTGGGACCGGCGTTGGATATCATTCCCAACCTGCCGCACCAATGGGACCTGGTATTTATAGACGCGGATAAAACGGCCTACATAGACTACTACGAACTGGCAAAAAAAAGGCTGGCGCCCGGTGGGCTGATCATAGCCGACAATGTGCTATTTCACGGGCAGGTGCTGGAAGAACCAGTGAAAGGCAAAAATGCCAAAGCGATAGCTGCGTTTAATGCACATGTAATGGCCGACGAAGCAGTACAGCAGGTGATGCTGACGGTGCGTGATGGGCTGCTACTGATACAGCGTAAGACGTAGTGGTAGCCTACAAGTTTTTAGGACCTCCAATTATGATGATATATATAGCCATGAAGATGGCAGACATTACCATGAGTAACAGCAAAGAACAGAGATACCCTGTGAAACCCAACAGTACACCCTTCCACCAGGCCTTGTTGAAAAAGCCCTTGAACGCCATGCCATACACCGCCAAACTTAATACAGACGAAATAAGTAATTGTGCCTGCAAAAAGGATGGGAAAACCAACACCAACAACATGGTCAGCACGGTAAGTGTATTGGTATTGGCCAAAACAGCCGCATGCAGTACTATGTGCTCTGCATAGTTGAATCGGGCCTTTTTCAAAAACAACCAACTGAAAAGTCCATACATGGGCAGCATGATGAACTGCAGTACATTGGTGTATTGCTGAATGAAAGAGCCAATCTTTTGCTGAAGGCGAAGCATGTCGCTTGAATAATCCAACTGCGAAGCCTGGTTCATGGTTTGCATGGCCTGCTGCAGCATATTGGTTTTAATCATTAAAAAAGTGGCTGCACTTAGCACCAATAATAAGTACTGAAACAAATTGAAATGGCGCTTACGTCGCCCCTCTACAAAATCGAGGGCTACCACGCCCGGCCGAAGCAGTATTTGCTTTGAAAAAGCGAAGATGCCCTTGTCGGCGTGGGTAAAAACGTGTACGAATTCGTGTAGCACGTGGACTACCGTATAGCGATGGGTCAGTTTTTGGCCACACTCATTACAAAAATGTCCGGTAAAAACATTACCGCAGTTAGTACAGGTATGCTGTGTCATAGTTTAGGCTGGTGCGGAAAGATACAGTAGCAAAGCACACCAGCCTCCTGTCAGATTTCATCCTGCTTACTGCTACTGCAGCCTGAAGAACACCACTTGCGACGCTTTTGTTTTCACCGGCTTGTTGAAACGGATGGCGGGTTCCCATTTGGGCGTACGGCTCATCAGCCTGCGTACTTCTTTGGTCAGCAGTTCGTGGGGCGATGCTACAATCTCAATATCGGCTACGCTGCCATCGGGCTCTACGGTCAGTAAAAACCGCACGGCGCCCTCAATGCCATTGCGGATGGCTTCTTTGGGGTATTGAAAATTTTGCTCGAGAAAACGGCGCCAGCCGCCAAAGCCACCGGCAAAGCTGGCCTCCCGCTCGTAAATGCAGGGGCCGCTGGCCGGCTGGCCGGTGCTATCGAAGCAGCTGACTTGCAGCAGCGAGTCGGCAGCAAACTGCACAAGCATGGTACGGCGCCCCTGCTCGTCGAAGACGGTCCAGCTGCCATGCTTGTAGCCGGCCAGCAGCTGGCCTTGCTGCAGCAGGCTGCCTGTGCTGAAGTATTCTTCGAAACGGCCGGTGCCGGTGCTATCCAGCAGGCCCAGTTGTTCTGGCTCTCCGTTTTCGTGCCAGTACTGCACACTATCGGTAAGGCGGCCCCGGCGGTAGTGC
>JALOMC010000183.1 GCA_025455665.1 Chitinophagaceae bacterium
TACCTGTAGAATGCGATAGCGTTTTTTCAATTTTTCCCGGGCAGCAAAAGATGGTAAAGTAGCCTTGCTATAGCCAGCAAGCTACGCTGTATACTGCATGCAATGCTATGTATACGAGCGGTTTAAAGGTATGGCTATGATGCTGGCACCCGTGTGCTGGCAAGCAGGTGTGCTGTGCATATGCTTTGTCGGATACATCAGTAGATCAATTGTTTTGGAACCAGTCACGTCAGAAAAAGGGCGGTAAAATGAACACAGGACAACAGTATACAACACAAGCTATTTTGAGTGTCGGTAGTTTTCATGCCGGTGCACATCCGGCAGCAGGTACCGAGTTGCGACAGCTATTCATGCGTCTGCTTCCATTTGCTACGCAGTTGAAAGCAGACATGCTGATTAGCTTTCTGCGAAAAAAATCGTTGCGGTTAAGCTGGGTGAAAGCGAACCTGCCACTGGCCAAGGCCATTGTGGGCAGTGATCGGCAATGGCCGGAAGTACAGAAGTTGCTCAATGCATATCAATACAACGATCGGTTTTGCTTCGAGTTTGATGCCTACGTAAGAGCATGGTGTGGCCGGCCGCTGGTTGCCCATATACCAGCTACGCGTACGCATCCGCAGCAAAGCTTTGAAAATGAATTACAGCCCGAGAGGGTAAGATGAGCAATTATTCATGGAGGATACAATGCAGGTAGGAAAAAACAGGACATTGCTACTAAGTAAAACAGCACACGGCTTCGAAAGTGGCGGTGTAATGAATCCGGCAGTCATCAGTAATGGAGTGGGTGCTCACTTGCTGTATCGTGCTGTGGCGGCCGATGGTTGCTCCAGCATTGGCTATTGCCAGCTGGATAGCCCTACTACAATAGCGCTGCGGCACGACGTGCCACTGCTGTACCCGCAGCATGCATACGAAGATGAGGGACTGGAAGATCCAAGGGTGGTGTTACTGGATGACACCTACGTAGTAAGCTATACAGCCTATGATGGTGTAAATGCCATGGGTGCTATTGCCCTGTCGCCCGACCTTAAAAACTTCACCAAACTCGGTATTGTGGTGCCGCAGCTGTCGTACAAGCGATTTGCACACCTTGCTAATATGGCGGGTGTAATCAATGAAAAGTACAAACGCTTCAATTTGCCGCATCATGCGTTGGAACATGCGCAGGGTCATGAGTTGGTGTGGGATAAAAATCTTGTATGCTTTCCCAGAAGGGTGGATGGTAAACTGGTTTTTTTGCACCGTATAAAGCCCGATATACAGCTGGCGATGGTAGACGACTGGGCCGATTTGACCGAACATTTCTGGGAGGAATACCTCCTTCGTCTGCACGACCATATTTTGATGACGCCACGATACCGACATGAAGTGAGCTATATAGGCGCTGGCTGTCCGCCCATTGAAACAGCAGAAGGATGGCTGCTCATTTACCACGGTGTGCACGATACTCCCACCGGCTATGTATATGTAGCTTGTGCGGCGCTGCTCCATTTGCAGCCACCTTTTACCGAACTGGCCCGGCTTCCGTATGCTCTTTTTAAGCCTGAAGCCGATTGGGAGCTACATGGTGTGGTGAATAATGTTTGTTTTCCTACCGGCAGCCTGCTCGTCGATGATGAATTATTCATTTACTACGGCGCGGCCGATCAGCACATTGCTTGCATCTCTTTTCATTTACCCACGCTGCTAAACGAATTATTGCTATATGCCGTACCTCAATAAAATGGCCGAAATGCTTGAGCTGGACTTTTCTCGCCAAACAGTGGATGGCGAGCACCATTTTCATGGAGCAGTGGCGTCGTCATTATTGCCACGCATACTACTCATCAGCAGCTATCCGCCCCGGGAGTGTGGCATTGCCAGTTTCTCGTCCGATTTGGTGCGGTCCATTCACGAAGTATACGGCGGATCGGTGCAGATAGAGGTTTGCAGCGTTACACGCCGTAGCAATGAGGCATGGTCATCGGCTTACCAGCTTAGCCAGGAAGACGCAGCGGGATGGGGCCGCCTGGCAGCCATAGTAAGTGAGGGAGCCCCGGCATGGTCGGCTATACTGCTGGAGCATGAGTTTGGCCTGTACGAAGGATCAGAGGCACCAATGCTTACGTTCTTAGCCACTGCTAGCGTGCCGGTTGTCATTTGCTTTCATACGGTACTGCCTGCACCATCTGCCAGCCGCCTGGCCGAAGTAAAATCTTTGGCTGCCCATGCCAGCACCATCATCGTCATGACGAGGTGGGCTGCCACCCAATTGGCCGAGGTGTACCACGTGCCGCCATCAAAAATTCAGGTAATAGCACATGGTACCCATGCTGCACCACCGGCCGATAGGCGCTTGCTGAAAGCCAAGGCCGGCTTTGGAGGCAGCTACTTGCTGGTATCGTTTGGGCTGCTCAGCCGCGGCAAGTCTATTGAAACGAGTATTCGGGCCCTGCCACTGCTGCTGGCCGAAATACCGGATGCGCATTTGCTGATCATTGGCAAAACACATCCGTGTGTGGTAGCTGATGAGGGCGAAGCTTACCGGGTGAGCCTGCAAGCATTGGCAGAAGAGTTGCACCTGCATTCGCATGTGCATTTCATTGATCAGTTTTTGCAGCTGCCACAGCTGATGGAGTACCTCAATATGGCCGACGTGTACATCTTTAGTTCCAGCGATCCGCACCAGGCTGTCAGCGGTACTTTTGCCTACGCCATGGCTGCGGGCTGCCCTATTGTAAGCACGCCCATACCGCCTGCGCTGGAGGTGGCCGATGTTTTGGGTTTATCACTTTTCGGCTTTGGTGATTCTGCCGCTCTGGCACAAGCTGTGGTGCACTTGTACCAGCACCCTGCTGTCACAGCCACTATGCGTGAAAAATCCATTCGCCTTACGGCCGGCAGCAGCTGGCACAATGCTGCCATAGCCCACATGGGTATTTTCAATAAACTATCTCCGGCGGGCATGCCACTGCAGTTTAGCCTGCCACCCATTGATCTGCAGCACCTGGTGCGGATGACCACAGGCCAGGGCCTGCTACAGTTTGCGCAGCTGGCTACGCCTTTGCCAGATAGTGGCTATACGCTCGATGACAACGCCCGTGCCTTGATGGTGGCGTGCCAGTATTATGAATTGACGCACGACCCGCAGGCACTGGATCTTGTGTACTTGTACTTCGGCTTTTTGGGATACTGCCTGCAGCCGTACGGCAATTTTTTAAACTACGTGAACGATGACGGCAGCTTTGGCGAACAAAACGATTGGGAAAACCTGGATGATGCCAATGGCCGCGCCATTTGGGCACTGGGCCATCTGCTGCAGTTGGGCCAGTTGCTACCGCAGCAGCTACAGTCCGAGGCACTTGCTATGCTTACCCTTACGCTCACTAATATTGGTCGGCTGCACTCACCACGTGCCATGGCATTTTGTATCAAAGGCCTTTGCCTATGCTACCCGCAGGCTGGTACACCTGCTATGAGCACGCTGGTGGTGCGCCTGGCCGATAGGCTGCTGGAGCAGTACAGGCAGGTGGCAGAGGCACCCTGGTTGTGGTTTGAAAACAGCCTTACCTATGCCAATGCCGTATTGCCCGAAGCACTGCTGATGGCCGGGCAGCTGACAGGGCAGTCCAGCTACATACAGGTGGCTACCGAAAGCTTCGACTATCTGCTCACCCGCATTTTTGCAGGCCACCAATTGCAGGTCATTCGCAATGATGGGTGGATGCATCGATCGAACAGGCAGGTGGCACAGCCCGCAGGTGCCGAGCAGCCCATTGATGTAGCCTACACAGTGTTGGCCCTCGCCAGCTTTCAGCAGGCGCTGGGCCCCACCCGGTATGCCGCCAAAATGCAGGCTGCCTTTAGCTGGTTTTTAGGAAACAACCGGCTGGGCTGTACCATGTACAACCGGGCCACTGGCGGCTGCTATGATGGGCTGGAGCTGCACGATGTGAATATGAACCAGGGGGCGGAATCGCTGGTGTGCTACCTGATGGCGAGGCTGACCATGGCCGAGCAATTGCTAAACGAATGGAAGACGCAGCAAAACGGTTTTGACGATGATGAATGAATACGAAAGAACCAGCCCGCGGCATGCAAAGGCTATCCATGCCAAGCCCGAATTTTCACAAATTGATTTTCATAACCCATGATATTTTTTTCTACCCCGCCTACAGCTACCTTGTTGTTGGTATCCGCTCTGGCAGCAGCCGGCTATTCAAGCCCTTTGTTTCATCGCCCTGCTTGCTGCATGTTGGAGATAGGTATATAGGACCCTGTGGTTTGGCTGTTACTACAGCGGATGCCACCAATGAGGGTGCTTGTTTAGCTGAAGACCTTGGTAGAAAAAGGAAGAGAAACCTGACATGCTTGTATAGGCTGCATCGCCCATGCATTGCAGGGGCTGCATGCCTGGTGCCCTGCGTGTGTTCTCCACACGGTGCACCTGCTACTGCTGCCGCAGGGTGCTGCATTTCACTGCAGTACAGGCTGCCGCTGTAGCGCAAGGCTTTGCTCGCCAGTATGCCAGCTGCCCGGCATCTGTAGCGAGACAAAACCCTGCCCTTTTAACGCGGCTGGTCAGCGACCTGTAGAGTTGCTGGTCAGCCTTTTGGGGTAGCACCAATGCAAAATGAGATCAGTGTATTGCCTAAAAAAAAGGAGGATCTATGATGCAGTCATTTGCCAGTACTACAGCGGCCAGCGAAACCAGCTTCAACCCCTGGCAGTACCCGCAGGAGATGGCCGAACTACAGACCCTGTTTACGCGACTGCTGCCTTACAAAAGCAATGTGAAGGCCGATATGGTCATTAGCTTTTTACGCCGCCATGCCCTACGCATGGTGTGGGTACGCCAAAATATTCCGCTGGCCAAAGCCATTGTGAATAGCCGCGACGATACAGCAGCGGTGCAGCAGCTATTTGAAACCCACAAAGAGAACGAAGCCTTTTGCAAAGACCTGGAAGCTTACATCGAGCTCTGGCTGCCCTAGTGCCATAGGCCTTTAGTTTGCACTCACACCCACACCCGCCTGTTTTACCGTCCTTTTGCTCCTTCTCCGGGGTGGGAGGGCGGTATTTTTTTTCTATACCACGGTGGGGGGCATGCTATTCCACCAAATGCAGGTAGCCCACTACAAAAATCAAATGTTATGACTGGTTGGATTGTTGCGATTGTATCGGGCGCCGTAGCCGGTTGGCTGGGTGGCATGTTGTACCGCGGTAGCGGGCTAGGTTTGTTGGCCAACATCATTGTAGGAATACTGGGTGCCGTACTGGGCTACTGGCTGTTCGGCCTGCTTGGCATTCGCCTCGGCAGCGGTTGGCCAGGCTATATTCTTACGGCCGCCATTGGCGCAGTGCTGCTGTTGGCCATCTTCAATTTGTTTGGCAAGCCAGCCAACAAGTAAAATATTTCGTGGGGCTGTCAGCAGCTGTACAGGTCCCAGCTGCAGTTCCTGCCCCTGTGGGCTCGCTTTCGCTCGGCCCTTCGCTGTGCTGCGGGCCCACACCGCCGGTGTGGCCCGTCGGGCCAGGCAGCCCATCG
>JALOMC010000184.1 GCA_025455665.1 Chitinophagaceae bacterium
GGCCATGCTGCCATGTGGGTGCACCAACAATTGGTACTGGCAGGGCAAGAAGGGTTTGTTTACAGCGCAGATGGCGTGCACTTGCAATACTTCAGCGGTCGTTTTGCCGATGCCGCAACCAATGGCCAGCACATAGTAGCGGTAGGCAGCCTGAATACGGCGGGCCAAATATTCAGCAGTGCTAATCAAACTGATTGGCAAGATCGAAGTGTGCCGATGTTACGGGAAATGCACACGGTGCTGCATTGCAACGGACGGTTTGTAGCTGCCGGCAACCAACAAGTGCTGCAGTCGACAGACAACGGAGCAAGTTGGCAGTCGCTGAGTGAGCCACCCTACATTTTCTTTCGAATGCAGCAAGCGGCAGGTAGTTTCGTAGCTTTTGCCCGCAGTGTAGGGGGAACTGATTATTTGCTGTATTCAGCTAATGGAATTGAGTGGCAGGAAGCTGCTACGGTGACTGATGTACAGTTTTACAGGCTGCGTTATGTTGGTGGCCATTGGCTGGCCATGGGTTTTCATACGCAGGAAGAACGAGGCGAAATATGGCAGTCGGCAGATGGATTGCATTGGCAGGTGATTACACCGGCTCTTAGCCGACCCATCCATAGTTTTCAAGATGTGATGTTTGACGGGTGGCGTTTTCATTTTGCCGCCGTCGGCACCCGGAGCGAAGGCAGTACAGCGCCAGGCGCTTTTTGCACGGTGGTGACCGCCCAGCTTTTGCAGCCCGATAGTTTTCGGGTAGTGGGAGCAGTACAGGCACAAGAAAATCCCGGTATGCCGGGAGTATGGGAAGGGCAAGCGTCGTTTGCATGGAGCGATGGCTACTGGGTAGGCACAGCATCCGATTTGCAAGATGATAACTATGCATCTTATGTGTTGTACAGCAGCGACGGCGTGAGTTGGCAGGCTGCGGCATTGGGTCACAGCCATACAGCTACCTCCATGCTTTCTTTTGGCCATCATTTTGTAGCACTCGGGGGTACGCATAGCCTTGCTAAAATAGTTTTTGACGCCAGCGGCTTGCCTGCTGTAACTACAGGGCAGCCCGAACGGGTGTTCTCTACCGGCGCCACGGTGCGCCAAAGCATCGTCAGCGCCGGAGCGGTAGTGCTACGCACGGGCGTGGTGGTAGCTACACATGCCCGGCCCGGGTTATCCGATTTACAAGTGGCGGCCGGCACCAGCCTTCAGTTCGATGTGCATATCACGGGCTTGCAAAACAATCAGCAGTATTTCAGCCGTGCCTTTGCCGTTACGGCTGGGGGGGTGGCATACGGGCAGGTCAGCAGTTTTACCACTGCCTGCAATGCCTTGGTAGAAGGCAGTCTGTCGGAGAATGAAGATGAAGCCGTGATCAACGTAACGCCGGGGCAGGCGCAGCCCGCCGCAATGGGTTGTCGTAGCATGGCCAGCATTCGCCCATGGGGTACTTCGCCCGTTAGCGGCACGGTAGCTGCCAAGGCATGGGTGCGGGCCTCATTGTTTGAAAGCAATGGGCAACTGCTGGTGGGACGGGCCTTTCAGCTGCAGCCGGCTCAGCACGCCGCTACGGCTACCGCTATTGTTACCCTGTATTTTTCACAAACCGATTTTGATGAGTTTAACGCGGCACACTCTGTGGGCTATTTGCCTGCTGCCCCGGCCGATGGGGTTGGTAAGTCCAATCTCCGCATTTACAAGTTTGGCGGTACCAGTACTGATGGCAGCGGCGAGCCGGGCAGCTTCGCCAGCTCAGCAACTGTCATTGATCCTGCTGATGACAGCATCCTGTGGAACGCCGGCCTGCAGCGCTGGGAGGTGAGTTTCCCGGTTGTGGGCTTCAGCGGTTTTTTTGCCGGCCAGGCACAGCAGCAGGTGTTGCCGCTACAGTTGATACAATGGAACGCTAGTCGGCAAGGTGCGGCCGCCCTTTTGCGCTGGCAGGTGGCCGGGGCCGAACGGTTGGCCAACACATTTGAAGTGCAGAGAAGTACCGATGGCAGGCAGTTTGAACGAATAGCACAGGTAGCAAACCGTGGAGCTGGCACCTACCGCTGGACGGACGCTGCTGCCCCCGCTGGCACTGTTTGGTACCGGCTTATGTGGCATACGGCAAGTGGTCAGCATTTATCGGCAGTGGTGGTGCTGGGCGGTGCATCATACCCGGTGGGGTGGCAGCTGGGCCCCAACCCGGCAAATGGCAGCCTGTGGGTGCAAGGCCCGGCCGCGGCAGCCAACTACCAGGTAGTGGGGGCTGATGGCCGGGTGTACCAAAGTGGCCGTTGGCAAGCTGGTCAGTCGTTGGATGTGAGCCGGCTTTCTACCGGCATTTACAGGCTGGTGCTTTCCGCCGCCGGCCAAGTAAAAAGCATACCCTTTAGCAAGCAATAGAATTGGTTCTTTCATCTGTGATTTGTGGTGAATCAAGGCCCCGTGCGAAGTCTTTCGTGTGGGGCTGCTTGTTTTCATAACCTTAACAGCGGCTATTTCCATAGCGCCGCTTGGAATTTGGGGGCCAAGGCTTACTTTTGCCAGCTCAATTGTGCCAGGAGTATCGAAGTTGCAGCTAGAATCCACTGATTTTTAAGCAATTATGCCGTCTTTCGGCCGCCTCAAAAGGCGGAAAACCGGAAGCGGATTTCTACGTCCCGGAGCAGTTGTACAAACCGTCAATTGTAATATGGCCATCAAAAAAGACAATCGACCCAAATCAAATTTCTCCAGCATTACCATCAGCCTGGCTAGTCCGGACTCTATTTTGGAGCGCAGCCATGGCGAGGTGCTGAAGCCCGAAACCATCAACTATCGTACGTACAAGCCTGAGCGGGATGGTTTGTTTTGCGAACGCATTTTTGGCCCTGTAAAGGACTATGAATGCGCCTGCGGCAAATACAAGCGTATTCGCTACAAGGGCATTGTGTGCGACCGTTGTGGTGTAGAGGTAACCGAAAAGAAAGTGCGTCGCGAACGCATGGGCCACATCAAGCTGGTGGTACCGGTAGTTCACATCTGGTACTTTAAAAGCCTGCCGAACAAAATTGGCTACCTGCTGGGTATGAGCAGCAAGAAGCTGGAAACCATTATTTACTACGAACGCTATGTGGTCATCCAGCCGGGTATTCGTGGCGAAAAAGGGTTGAATGTAGGAGACCTGTTGACGGAGGAAGAATACCTTGACATTTTGGAAACCCTGCCAAAGGATAACCAATACCTGCCAGACGAAGACGCCAACAAGTTTGTGGCCAAAATGGGTGCCGAAGCGGTGAGCGACCTGCTGAGCCGCCTCGACCTGGACCAGCTGAGCTACGACCTGCGGAATGCCGCAGCCAACGAAACCAGCCAGCAGCGTCGTGCAGATGCGCTTAAGCGCCTGAGTGTGGTAGAAGCATTCCGCGAAGCCAGTGGCCGTATCACCAACCGACCTGAGTGGATGGTCATGCAGTACATTCCGGTGATTCCGCCTGAACTGCGTCCGCTGGTACCGCTGGATGGTGGTCGTTTTGCCTCTTCTGACCTGAACGATCTGTACCGCCGCGTTATCATCCGCAACAACCGCCTGAAGCGCCTGTTGGAGATCAAGGCCCCTGAGGTAATTCTTCGCAACGAAAAGCGGATGCTGCAGGAAGCCATCGACAGCCTGTTTGACAACAGCCGTAAGAGCAACGCGGTAAAAGCTGAAGGTGGACGTGCCCTTAAATCGTTGAGCGACGTGCTCAAGGGCAAGCAAGGCCGCTTCCGCCAAAACCTATTGGGTAAGCGTGTAGACTACTCTGGCCGTTCGGTTATTGTAGTGGGTCCCGAATTGAAATTGCATGAGTGCGGCCTGCCCAAAGACATGGCAGCCGAACTGTTCAAGCCGTTCATCATCCGCAAGCTGATTGAGCGGGGCATTGTAAAGACAGTAAAGAGTGCCCGCAAACTGGTAGACCGCAAGGAGGCCGTGGTTTGGGATATTCTGGAAAATATATTGAAGGGTCACCCTGTGCTGCTGAACCGTGCCCCTACGCTGCACCGTTTGTCTATCCAGGCCTTCCAGCCCAAGCTGATCGAAGGCAAGGCTATTCAGCTGCACCCGCTGGTTACCTCGGCTTTCAACGCCGACTTTGACGGCGACCAAATGGCCGTACACGTGCCGCTGAGCAGCGCCGCTATTCTGGAAGCACAGCTGCTGATGTTGAGCTCGCACAACATATTGAACCCGCAGAACGGTACGCCTATCACCCTGCCCTCACAGGACATGGTACTGGGGCTGTACTACATTTCGAAAGGAAAGCGCAATAATGAAGTAGACAAAGTGCGTGGCGAAGGCATGAGCTTCTACAGCGCTGAAGAGGTTATTATTGCTTTCAACGAAAAACGGGTAGACCTCCACGCCATTATTAAGGTGCGTGTAAACGTTCGCAGCAAGCAGGGCGAATTGGAGAAGAAGTTGATCGAAACCACGGTGGGTCGGGTCATCTTCAACCAGTTTGTGCCGGAGGAAGTTGGATTCATCAACGCCGTACTGACTAAGAAAAGTCTTCGCGAAATCATTGGCGACATCATCAAGATTACCAATGTGCCGAAGACAGCCAAGTTCCTCGATGATATCAAGCAATTGGGCTTCAACATGGCCTTCAAAGGTGGCTTGTCGTTCAGCATCAATGACCTGATCATTCCTGATGTGAAGCAAGAACTGCTGGATAATGCCAAGGCCGAAGTAGAGGAGGTGTGGGAGAACTACAACATGGGTCTCATCACCAACAACGAGCGTTACAACCAAATCATTGATATCTGGAGCCGTGTAGATACCCGCATCACGGAAACACTGATTCGTGAGATGGCTACGGACAAGCAGGGCTTCAATTCAGTTTACATGATGCTGGATTCGGGTGCCCGTGGTAGCAAGCAGCAGGTAAAGCAGCTGGCTGGCATGCGTGGTCTGATGGCCAAGCCGCGTAAGAGCGGTTCTACCGGTTCAGAAATCATCGAAAACCCCATCTTGTCTAACTTCAAAGGTGGTCTGAACGTACTGGACTACTTCATTTCTACCCACGGTGCCCGTAAGGGTCTGGCCGATACCGCCCTGAAAACGGCGGATGCCGGTTACCTCACCCGTCGTCTGGTAGACGTAGCGCAGGATGTGGTGATTACAGAAGAAGATTGCGGCACTTTGCGTGGCATTGCTACCAGTGCGCTGAAAGACAACGAAGACATCATCGAACCGCTATCGGATCGCATTGAGGGCCGTACCAGTCTGCACAATGTGTACAACCCGGTAACTGATGAACTGATTGTGGCTGCTGGCGAAGAAATCACCAGCGATCTGGCCAAGGCCATCGAAGAAGCCGGTATTGATGTGATTGAAATTCGTTCGGTGCTCACCTGCGAAAGCAAGCGTGGCGTGTGCGTGAAGTGCTATGGCAAAAACCTGGCTACTGGCTACACAGCGCAGCGCGGCGATGCAGTGGGTATCATAGCCGCCCAGTCGATTGGTGAACCGGGTACACAGCTGACTCTTCGTACCTTCCACGTAGGTGGTGTGGCTGGCTCTGCT
>JALOMC010000185.1 GCA_025455665.1 Chitinophagaceae bacterium
GGCTTTTTTGCAGGAATAATTTTCTCGTAAAATAAAGTTGTACTGTCTCTGTCTATGTTGGCATACAAATCGTACGGGTCAGTTGTGGAAATAACTACTTTCTGTATTTTCTGTCCAACACAGGTTAACCCCGAAAGGAGAAGCAAAATCATTATTGCTTTTTTCATATGGGTTGTTTGTTTGTAGCCTCAAAATAAGGAGTTTGCCATAAAGGGCACAGCCGCACCCGGGTGTAATAGCCCTCCAACGCAGCCCGGCGGCGAGGTGGCTGGCCGGTGCTGATGCCTGTTAAGGTATCCGGAGGAGGCTATCCCAACAAAAAAACCACCTTTCCCGCCCAGTGGCGAAAAAGATGGTGAATAGGAAGGCCCACAGCTGACGGCCTTTGCAGTAGACGGCCAAAAGCTGCACTTATCTCTGCTGAATCGGCCGCACCTCCACGCTGCCGTCTTCTTCTAAAATGGGACAGCCTTTAGAAATTTCAACTGCCTCGTCAATGTCGCTTGCATGCACCAATAAGTAGCCGCCCACCATGTCGTTGCCGATGGCATAGGGCCCATCTGCCACTACTTTTTTTGAACCGGCCACATGCTTTCCTGATACATTGAGTGCATCGCCTCCGGCAAGCAGGCCTTTTTCGGCTAACCCTTGCATCCATGCGTTCCAGGTTTGAATCATATCCATGGCGGCTTGCGACCTGGCAGTAGAAACATGCGTACTACCACCTCTGAAAATCAGAATGAATTTTTCCATTTGTCGTTTTTAATGGTTGAATTAACTTCGTACTGTAAATATTCAATCTATGTATTGAATGCACAAGTACAACACTAAATAGAACCTAGTATGCTTAACAATACTAATGTTGATAATCAGAACGTTGCATCAAAAAAAACTTTAGTTTTTGATGAAACTTCTTGTCCTGTAACGGCCACTATGAAAGTGCTGGGCGGAAAGTGGAAACCTATTCTTATCAATGCCATCTACTTTACTGCCCCGGCAAGATTTGGGGAATTGAAGCGCAGCGTAAAAGGCATCACACAATCGATGCTGACACAGCAGCTGAGAGAATTGGAAGACGATGGAATCATCAGCAGAAAGATCTACGCTGAGATTCCGCCGAGGGTAGAATACACGCTGACTGAATTTGGACTGACCTTATCGCCGGTGATCCTGGCGATGGCAAAATGGGGCGAAGAGTATAAACTGACGAAACAGAAACCTTGAACCCAATACGCTCAAACTTTCGGGCAGTCCTATAAAGCGGGGGAGCTTACAACGGTACCGGGCATCCATCCCATTTTATCCGCCTTTTTCTATTGTTGGCGTTGCCACCGTGTAGGGTCGCTGTAAGCGGAAGCCTGTTGGACTACCGCAACGCATGGCCGATGTATGCACCGTAGCCCAACGGCTGCCGGATGGTAGCGGGTAGCCCCCGCTACGGGCGGGGCTACAAGCGTACAGCCGGAACAGGTGCCGGGCCATGCACCGCGGTCCACAGCCCCTATTGGCTCCTGCCCTGCCACATACAAGCTGTACAGTCGCTACTGTACAGCGCCCATGAAAATCAAATTCTTAAGAAATTTTATCAATTACCTTTGGCGCCGCGCAGCCGCATAGCTGCCTCCGTATATGAACGCCATTAAAAAAATACCGCTGCAGCAGCTGGGCTACCAGTTTGTAGCGCCCGACTACCTGCCTGCCGGCGAAGACGAATACTACCTGCGCAACCTGCAAAACCGCAGCGGCATTAGCTACCGCCAGCTAAGTGCCTACGAAATAGAAGTACTGGTGCGCAATGGCAATACCAGCGACAACTGGAACAACCTGCTGGTGGGCGATGCCTTTAACCCCGAACTGGTAAAAAACTGCAAGTTTTATGGCCTGGTGCGTATAGGCAAACTGGAGCCCTACTACCTGGAGTACAGCCAGCTGCGGGTGCCGGTGGGCCTGTACAACAGCACCATCATCAGCTGCGATTTTGGCGACAACGTAGTAGTAGACAATGTGAACTACCTGAGCCACTACATCATTGGCAGCGAGGTGATCATAGTAAACGTAAACGAGCTGATGACCACGCCCCACGCCAAGTTTGGCAACGGGGTGCTGAAAGATGGCGAGCCCGAAAGCCAACGGATATGGCTGGAGCTGTGCAATGAAAACGGCGGCCGCAGCGTGATCCCTTTTAACGGCATGGAGCCCGGCGATGCCTGGCTATGGAGCAAATACCGGCAAGACGATGCGCTGCTGGAAAAATTTAAAGCCTTTACGCAAAAGAAATTTGACAGCCGCCGCGGCTACTACGGCAAGGTGGGCGACCGCACCGTCATAAAAAATTGCGCCATCCTGAAAGATGTGTGGATAGGCAGCGATGCCTACCTGAAGGGGGCCAACAAAATCAAAAACGTGACCATCAACAGCAGCCCCGAGGCCAAGAGCCAGGTGGGCGAAGGCTGCGAACTGGTGAATGGCATTGTGGGCTTTGGCTGCCGCATTTTTTACGGCGTAAAAGCGGTGCGCTTTATACTGGCCAGCCACTCGCAGCTGAAGTATGGGGCCCGCCTCATCAACTCGTACCTGGGCCAAAACAGCACCATCAGCTGCTGCGAGGTGCTCAATTCGCTCATTTTTCCGGCCCACGAGCAGCACCACAACAACAGCTTTTTGTGCGCCGCCCTGGTAATGGGCCAAAGCAACCTGGCGGCCGGCGCCACCATTGGCAGCAACCACAACAGCCGCAGCCCCGATGGCGAGCTGGTGGCCGGTCGTGGCTTTTGGCCCGGCTTGTGTGTGAGCCTCAAGCACAACAGCCGGTTTGCCTCCTTCACCATTTTGGCCAAAGGCGACTACCCGGCCGAGCTGGACATTCGCCTGCCCTTTAGCCTGGTGAGCATAGATGAAGCGGCCGATGAGCTGCACGTAATGCCGGCCTATTGGTTTATGTACAACATGTACGCCCTGGCCCGCAACAGCTGGAAATACCTGGACCGCGACAAGCGGGTAGACCGCACCCAACTACTTGAATTTGAATACCTGGCGCCCGACACCGTAAACGAAATGCTGGATGGCATGGCCCTATTGGAGCAGGCCGTGGGCGCCGCCTGGTACCGCCAACAGGGCCGTACCGCTACCGATACACAGGTAGCCAACAAAGGTCGTAAACTGCTGGAAACCAATGATGAAGCATTGTCTACCTTACATGTGCTGGTAGACGGATTTGAAAACAGCAAGCGGCCGGTACGCATACTGAAGGCTGCGGCCGCCTGGCGCACCTACCGCCAAATGGCGCTGCACTACGGCCACCGCGAACTGCTGCAAACAGTACAGCAAGCCGGCACCTTGCGCCGGGCCAAAAACCAATGGCCACAGCGGCCCCGCCGCCGCCAGTGGTTGAATGCGGGTGGCCAACTATTGACGACTGAGCAGCTGCAGCAGCTGATGGGGCGCATTCACAAAGGCAGCATTGGCAGCTGGGATGAAGTACATGCATGGTACGCCGAGGCCGCCAGCCAGTACCCGGCCCTGAAGCTGGAGCATGCCCTGGCCGTACTGCAGCAGCTAGGCACCCATCCGGCCGAACTGAACGAAGCAGGCCTGCGCAGCCTGGTGGCCACCTACCTGGCCACCCAGCAGCAGCTGTGCGATGCCATAGAGAAAAGCCGGGCCAAAGACTACCAGAACGCCTTCAGAAAAATGCTGTACGATACGCCCGAAGAAATGGACAAAGTGCTGGGCAAGCTGAGCGACAACGCATTTATACAAAAAGAAAAGGCCGCCATGAAGGCCCTGCGCCGCCAGTGGACCCCGTGGATTAAATAGGCGCCGATAACTTGGGCCCGACGCTGTCGCCGGTTACTTTTGTCCATCACAAACAATCACTTATGTTGAAGGTTGGCGTTTTTGGCGTGGGGCATCTGGGCAAGTTTCACCTGAACAACTGGAAGGAAATAGACGGGGTGGAACTGGTGGGCTTTTTCGACCCCAACGACGAAACGGCGGCTGCTGTAGAGGCCCAGTATGGCCTGCGGCGCTTTGCTGAAGTGGGCGACCTGATACAGCAGATAGACGCCGCCGATGTAGTGGCGCCTACCAACCACCACTACCAGATATGCACCCTGGCCCTGCGGCACCAAAAGCACGTGTTTGTAGAAAAACCGCTGGCCGCCACCCTGGAAGAGGCCCAGGAAATCATGAAGTTGGTGAAAGAGGCCAACGTGAAGTTTCAGGTGGGGCACGTGGAGCGGTTCAACCCCGCCTACCTGGCTGCCGCCCGGTATGTAAAGCAGCCCATGTTTATTGAAGTGCACCGCCTGGCGCAGTTCAACCCCCGGGGCACCGAGGTGAGCGTCATTCTCGACCTCATGATTCACGACCTCGATATTGTGCTGAGTCTGGTAAAAAGCCCGGTAAAGCACATATCGGCCAGCGGCGTGGCCGTGATGACCGATACGCCTGACATTGCCAACGTGCGGATCGAATTCAACAACGGGTGCGTGGCCAACCTGACCAGCAGCCGCATCAGCATGAAGAAAATGCGGAAGATTCGCCTGTTTCAGAAAGATGCCTACATCGGCATCGACTTTTTGGAGCGTAAAACCGAGGTGATCAAAATAAAGCAGGACAGCGATGAGAAGGTGTTCTCTTTCGATCTGGAAACACCCAAGGGCAAAAAGGTCATCGCCATTGCCAATCCCGAGATCCAGGAAAACAACCCCATCCGCATGGAGCTGGAGGCTTTTCGCGACGCCATTGTGCACAACCACCCTACACCTGTATCGGAGGTAGATGGCTACATGGCCATGGAGGCTGCCCAACTTATCCTCGACCGCATTTCCAACACCGCCATTTTCGAAGGTTGATTCCTGCATGCCCTTTCGCAAACCCATAGCTGTTCATTGGTACGCCCTGGCCGACTGGTTTTCATCGCTGCTGGCCTGGGTGTTGTTTTACCAGCTGCGGCGCTACTATCTGTTTGACCGCCTCGACTGGCAAGCTGCGTGGCTGGAGCCCACCCTGTGGTGGGGCTGCCTGCTGATACCGCTGGGCTGGCTGCTGCTACACGCCGCCACCGGCAGCTATGGCCGCTCTTTGTACGAACGGAGCCGCCTCAACGAAATCACCCAAACCGCCGTGCTATCCATCATCGGTGTGGTCATTATCTTCTTCGTTTTCCTGATCGATGATATCCAGGACCTGCACAGCCTGGACTACTACTACAAGGGTTTTGGCACCTTGCTGGGACTTCACTTTTTGCTGGTGGGTACCGGGCGCCTGCTGCTGCTGCGCCAGGTAAAAAAACAGATCCGCCAGGGACGTGCCGGCTTTCGGGTACTGCTGCTGGCCCAGCCCGATGCGCTGAAAAATGCCCTGCTACCCTTTGCGCAGCTGCAGGCCAATGCCGGCTGGCACCTGCAGGGTTACCTGCTGATAGGCCCGCCCAGAAATGGCCGCTACAGCACCGTGCCCTACCTGGGCCAGCTGGAGGCGCTGGAAACGGTGATAGATGAAAAAGGGATTGAGGGCAAAGCCGACGCCACCCTCACCAAAGACATACTCGACCGCCTGGCTGGCAAAGATGTGGAGGTGCTGATGGTGCCCGAAATCATCGACATCCTGACCGGGGCGGTGCGGAGCAGCGATTTGTCGGGCGGGCCGTTCATTTCCATCCACACCGGCCTCATCCCCGATTGGCAGCAGCACCTCAAACGCATCATCGATGTGGCTTTTTCGCTGGGCGGCATGCTCTTGCTATCGCCGCTCATGCTGTTTGCCGCCATTCAGGTGCGGCTCTCTTCGCCCGGCGGCATCATTTACAAGCAGGAGCGGATTGGCTACAAGGGCAAGCCATTTTTCATTTACAAGTTTCGCTCGATGTATGCCCATGCCGAGGCGCAGGGCCCTGCCCTCAGCCACGATGACGACCCCCGCATTACCCCCTGGGGCCGCACCATGCGCAAATGGCGCATCGATGAATTGCCACAGCTTTGGAACATTCTGAAAGGCGAAATGAGCCTGATAGGCCCCCGACCCGAGCGTCGGTTCTATGCCGATCAGATCATTGCCATCGAGCCATCGTACAAATACATCAGCCGCGTAAAGCCGGGCCTCACCAGTTGGGGCATGGTGCAGTTTGGCTACGCCACCAGCGTACCCGAAATGGTCGAACGCATGAAGTACGATCTCATTTATCTCGAAAACATGTCGCTACTGCTCGATTTCAAGATCATGATGCACACCCTGCGCATCATTTTTACCGGCAAGGGCAAATAAAAAACAGCCGATGCACGCCCCTCATCATCCCATTTTCGCATCGTCACATCATCACATTATCCCATTTTCACGTTATCCCATCATCACATTATCACATTATCACATTAGCCCATTAGCCCATTAGCATGCGCCTCCGTTTCACCACCACCCAGCTTCCGTTCCGGCATCCTTTCACCATTTCCAAAGGCACCAAAACACACCAGCCTGCACTGGTAGTACAGCTGGAGCACCTGGGCCACCGTGGCCTGGGCGAGGCACCCGCCATTGCCTACTACAACCTGCCCATCGAAAAAATGGTAGCCGACCTCACGGCCAAAAAACTGTTTGTCGAAAAGTTTGCCTTTACCGAGCCCGACCGCTACTGGCACTACCTGCACCACCTGTTTCCGCACAATGGCTTTTTGGTAGCCGCCCTCGATATAGCCGCCTGGGATATGTACGGCAAAATGAAACGCCGGCCGCTGTACAGCTTTTGGGCCAAAGGCGATGAACCCCTGCCCCTCACCGACTACACCATCGGCATCGACAGCATCGAAAAAATGCTGGCCAAAATGGACGAAAAGCCCTGGCCCATTTACAAGATAAAGCTCGGTACCGACCAAGACATTGAAATCATGGAGGCCCTGTGCAAGCACAGCAACGCCAAGTTTCGCATAGATGCCAATGCCGCTTGGACCGCCCATGAAGCCCTTGAGAAAATAAAGGTGTTTGCCCAACTGGGTGTAGAACTGATAGAGCAGCCGCTGGCCAAAGACGACTGGGAAGGCATGAAAAAATTGTATGCCGAAAGCCCGCTGCCACTGATAGCCGACGAGAGCTGCGTGTTTGAAAAAGACGTAGCAGCCTGCCATGGTCATTTTCACGGCATCAATATCAAGCTTACCAAGTGTACCGGCATTACCCCGGCCCTGCGCATGATAAAGCAGGCACGAGAACTGGGGCTGCAAGTA
>JALOMC010000186.1 GCA_025455665.1 Chitinophagaceae bacterium
AGGCACTTTTCTTCACATCCTCTACTTCTTTCAAAAGCATGCAATAGTCGGCTTCCACTTGAGAAAAATAGGGCCAAATATTATACCCAATGATAAACTCATTCCCATCTGTAACTTTAACCAGTCTTTTTTTGCTCTTCACGTACCTAAAGCCTTCACCGCTCAGTTTGTACACAAGTAATTCAAAAAAAAGAGCCTTTCTGTCTGTCATTTTCTAGTCCTCCTCGTATTTATTGACTCGTTTAACTTCTGCTTTTATCGTTTTGCCTTCAATCCTCGCTTTTGCTGCATTTCCACCCACTGCCTTAGCGGTGCCCGTTTCTATCTCCGCATATACTTTCTTTTGTCTTTTAGTAAACTGAGTACTTCCGCGAAGTTTTGTCTCTATCAAAACCAAGGAGCCGTCACCATTAACAGTTACTCCGTCTATCACAGCCCTAGTTTCATCGCTACCTTCAAAACTCAATCTTCGGACGAGCTTCTGACAAATTGGGTCCAAAGTCTTGCTTAAATTGGTAAAGTAGGTTTCTTCAAAATCTATATCCTCTTTTATAAACTTAAGCCAATCCTGTTTCCCGGCTTTCTGACCCAGCGCCTCTCCTGCTTCTTCAATTCCCTGCCTTATAAGTGCTGCGGCTTCGTCAGCCAGCTTACCAGCTTTAAGAAAGCCCTTTACCTCCCCAACTCCAATAAACATCGAAACAACGTCAAACACAAGTTTACCATGAGTATAACCAGCTTCAGCGTTCGAGCCGCCAAAAGTTACCTCATTCCACCAAGCACCTAAAGCTGATTTAATGCTTGGATAAACTAGCTCGCAAGCTTGCATCTGTAACCAACCTGCGTAGGTCTGATACCGTTTGCACTGTTTCTGCCCTTACCTTTTTTGCTGCCGTTGAGTTGTAAAGTGGATTGGGGATACCAGGTGGAACAAATGGCAAATGCACTCCAGCAACTACAGCCAGTCCCGAAGCAAGATCGCCGGTCTCGATTAGGCCGTCTCCGAACCCATATACAAATCCGGTAGCATACCATGAATCACTGGACAAAAATTGCTTTAGTCTAAAGCTTATTGGCCCTTTACCATTCTCGTCATTAATGATGATAGTATTTTTTGCAGCAAAGCAATAAGGACTGAAGCCATGATACTTGTAAGACTTGGGATCCACACTCAAAAACCTACCCACCCGCGGGTCGTAGATGCGCATGCCGTAGTCTTGCTGGCTGCCGGCCACGCCCTTCACCTCATTATCATTCTCCTTGCCATTAAAGCCATACCTATACCCGCCGCCCGGTGCGGTGTAGCTGCGCTGGGGCATTATTATCCCGAAGGCATAATAATCCTGCGCCTGAAGCACTACGGGTGCGTAGCGGGCCACGAGTGCCGGGTTGGCACTGGCTACAGGCACTTTCCGGTCGCTTATTACAGCTAAGACAACTTGTCCCGCCCTGGCGGGATTCCCCAAATGGTTGCTTAACTCAAAGAACTTATTGCCACGGCCAAAACTACACCCAATGACGCAAGTGTTCCGCCCGTGAGCGGGTCACTTGTGCTGCCCAAGTCACGCACACGATCTCCGCCGTTAAGACGGTTTGAATTTTTCAGCCGCCTATGTCGGAAGTCAAGTTGCGTCAAGGCAAAAAAACCCAGTGATCAATCAAACACCCACTGCTTTTTTACTCCGCTTAGCCTCGACTGAGTCGAGGCACGCTGCAGAGGATTGGCTACGCCGATCCCGAAAAAGGGGCGGCTTCAAGCCCATGAAAAGCCAGCCACTGCGTGGCTGTTGCTTTTAGTCATCTGCGCTTAGCCTCGACTGAGTCGAGGCATGCTCCGATAATCAAAAAGCCCCCTGTCGGGGGCCATTCATGGGCTCGGCGGAGAGAGAGGGATTCGAACCCCCGGACCTTTTACAGTCAACGGTTTTCAAGACCGCCGCAATCGACCGCTCTGCCATCTCTCCGCGGCAAAAGTAGGGGTACGATTTTTTCGGCAAAATAATTTTCCTACCGCCTGCCGCCAGCCACCTGCCTCCTACACCGATTCTTCGGCCGGCTTTTCTACCACCTTCACCAACTCTGCCACATCAATGGTAATGGGAATGACGCCCACCTGCACCACTGCTTTCTTCCCCCTCAACTCTTTCACCACCCCTACCTGGCGGTTCTTTTTCATTTTTACCTTGTCACCCTCTTGTATGGGCTCGGCCAGTTCGGTGTATTTGTTGTCCAGCTTCTTTTCCTTTTTCTCGCTTACCTGTTTCTCTTTTTGCTTAAACAGCAGGGCGTGTATCAGTTTTACTACTTCGTCTTTATTGTCGGTTTTGCGCCACTCTATCACCATGGCTTTCAGTTTGCGCTCCATCTCTTTCAGGTAGCTCAGTTGCTCCTCCCTGAACTTGTTTTGCTGTTTCAGCAGTTCTACCTGCTGTTGGTGCTTTTCGCGGTTCATGGTCCGCTCCATCTCCTTTTTCAGCCGTTCGTTCTCTTTCAGCAATTGTTGCAGTTCGGCTTCCCGGCTTTCCAGCCGCTGCAGGTCCTGCTCGGTGCGGTTCAGCAGTTTATCCAGGGTAAAATGATCGTTATCGACCAGGCTGCGTGCCCGGCTGATGAGCTGCTTTGGCAGGCCTATGCGCTCCGCTATAGAAAAAGTATAGCTGCTACCGGGCTTGCCCACATTCAGCCGATACAGCGGCTGCAAGGTTTGCTCATCAAACTGCATGGCACCATTCAGAATGCCGGGTACCCGGTTGGCCATCACCTTCAGGTTGAGGTAGTGGGTGGTCACTACGCCCATGCTGTGCTTGCGGGCCAGCTCTTCCATAATCACCTCGGCAAAAGCCCCTCCCAAATTAGGATCGCTGCCGCTGCCCAATTCGTCAATGAAGAACATTGTTTTCCCATTGGCCATTTCCAGAAAATACTTCATGTGCTGCAAATGGCTGCTGTAAGTGCTCAGCTCAAACTCAATGCTCTGTGTATCGCCAATATGAATAAACAACTGCTTAAAAACACCCATCACACTGCTGGCCTGCACGGGTACCAATAGCCCGGCCTGCAGCATCAGCTGGCACAGCCCAATGGTTTTCATGGTCACAGTTTTGCCTCCGGCATTGGGACCGCTGATGACCAGGATGCGTTGTTTGTCGTCCAGCTTTATATCCAGCGGAATGGTAGCCTTGCCCGATGCCTTGTTGTACAGCCACAGCAGCGGGTGGTAAGCCGTTTTCAACTCGATGTGTGCCTTGGGTAGCACGGTGGGCATATTGGCCTGCATATCAATGGCCAATAGCGCCTTGGCCCTGATGAAATCGAACTCGGCCTGTATGTGCAGGTACTGTGCCAGCAGGCTGGCGTAGGGCTGAATGCTGGCCGTTAATTGCCTGAGAATGCGATAGAGCTCTTTTCGCTCCTCATTCTCCAGCGAAAAAATCTCGTTGTTCAGTTCGGTGGTTTCTTCAGGCTCAATAAAGGCTGTTTGCCGGCTATCGCTTTCGCCATGCAGCACGCCTTTGATCATGCGTTTGTTTTCGGCAAACACAGCCAGCACCCGGCGGCCATTCATGAAGCTTTCTTCAATATCGGCCAGGTAGCCGCTGCGGTTCATTTTTTGCACCAGCTTGTCAAATACACGTCGCAGCTCGGCACGCTTTCTGAACAGGCCGGTACGAATGCGCTGCAGTTCTTCGCTGGCATCGTCGCGTACGGCGCCCAGTTCGTCTATCACGTCATTGATCAGCTCGGCTATTACCTTTTCGTAGTAGCTGTCGGCCACTACTTTGGCCAGTGCCGGAAAGGCCAGCCGCCGCTCGTTATCGAACCAGCGAAACACGTTGGCCGTAGCCTCCAGCAACTTGCGCACCTGCACCCATTGCTCGCCGGCCAGTACGGCGCCCGGTATGCCTATCAGCTTTACTTCCTGCTGCAGACTTTTGTAGTAGTCGGCGGGAAAATGCTGGGCCGATTGCAGCAGCAGCTTGAATTCATGTGTTTGCGAAAGGGCCGTTTCGATGTAGCTGAGATGGGTATGAAACCGCATATCAGTCACCATCTGCTGCGCCTGCGCTGTTTTGCAGTGCTGCAGCAATAGTTGCTGTACTTTGTCAAACTCCAGTTGAACAGTAGCCGATTCGGGGTAAACTCTCATATCGAATATGCCAGTGGCTGCCACCCGGGCAGCGGGCTGCAAATGTGTTGAAAAACACACGGATAACACGGCAAAACCTGCACTTGGTTCACCGGAAGGGAAAGAAACAAGGCAATAAAGTAGGCAGACTAATGGCCCCCGGCAGCCGGAAACACCAGCTCTTTGATGATGATGTAAATGCCCATGACAAGCACAAACCAGCCAAATCCTTTCTTCAGGCTATCGGCCGACACCTTTTTGCTAAGGGCATTGCCCACAAAAATACCGGCGACGGCCAGCCCGGTTACACTCAGCAGCAGCGTCCAGTCCATGGCCTGGTGGCCGAGATCGCCGGTGAAACCAATCAGCGATTTGGCAGCAATGATAATCAGCGAAGTGCCGACGGCCTGCTTCATGGGCAGCTTGCTCAGCAGCACGAGGGCCGGAATGATCAGGAAACCGCCACCGGCACCTACCAGGCCGGTCAATACCCCCACGATGGCGCCTTCCAGTAAAATGAGCGGATAATTGAAGGTTTGCACGGCATCTTCGGGGCAGTCCACACATTTTTTATTGCGGATCATGCTGAATGAAGCAAACAGCATGAGCATAGCGAACAGCACCATCATGAGCAGCGGCTTGGTAACTGCCAGGCTGCCAATGCTGAAAAGGTGCTGCGGAATGGCCGGTACAATGAACGCCCGGGTGGCAAATACTGCTGCAATGGAAGGAATGCCAAAAATGACAGCCGTTTTCAGGTTGACCTCGCCGGCGCGGTACTTCGGAAAGGCACCCACCAGGCTGGTGGCGCCTACAATGAATAGCGAGTAGGCGGTAGCTGCCACAGGATTGACCCCGAACAGGTAAACCAATACCGGAACGGTGAGAATAGAACCGCCCCCACCAATAAGCCCTAGTGAGATGCCAATGATAAGAGAAGCGATGTATCCTGCTATTTCCATGCTGCTATTGAATTACGTCGGCAAAAGTGTAGCACGCAGCATTGGTTTGGTGTGATTGATATCACCGACGGGTGCCACATGCCGGCGAGGCTGCTAATAAACGGCAAAAAAGTGATGGGATGCCTTGTATATTTGCAGCCGCTTTTTGGATAAAAGAAGCCACCCGGAGAGATGCCAGAGCGGTTGAATGGGGCGGTCTCGAAAACCGTTGTGCGGGCAACTGTACCGAGGGTTCGAATCCCTCTCTCTCCGCCAAGCCCATGAAAGGCCCCCGACAGGGGGCTTTTTTATTGCAGCAGCGTGCCCGCCTCGACAGCGTCGAGGTGAGGCTAAGCGGAAGCAATAAAAAAGCGAGGGAGCGCAGCGACCGGCTTTTCATGGGCTTGAAGCCT
>JALOMC010000187.1 GCA_025455665.1 Chitinophagaceae bacterium
GACAGCGGCATTTTTACCATGCTGGGCGATGCGCATGATGAAGGCTTTGCCAGCAAAGAAGAAAAGCTGGCCGAAAAGCTGCAGCTGTTTGCTGGCTGCCGGCAATTGATATTTTGTGCCGACGATGAGCGGGTGGCCACCGCTGTAGCTACACACTACAGCGGTGCGGCCATCGGCTGGGGCCATGCCGATACAGCTACCATACGCATTGTGCAGCAGCAGCGCCAGCAGCGCCATACCCAGGTGCACCTGCAGTGGGGGGCGCAGCAGGTACAATGGCAGCTGCCCTTTGCCGACGATGCCAGTGTGCAAAACGCTTTGCACGCCGCCATCTGGATGCTGGTAAATGGCTGGGATGCCGGGCTGATAGCCGAGCGACTGCGCCACTTGCAGCCACTGGATATGCGCTTGCAGTGGAAAAAAGCCCGCCATGGGTGCTACCTGCTCAACGATAGTTATGTCAATGATTTTACCAGCCTGCAGCAAGCGCTGAACAACCTGGTGCTGTACGGCCGCCACCAGCAGCGGGTAGCCATCCTTAGTGATCTGAGTGTGGCCGAACACGAAGCACCTGCCGTGTACCAGGCGCTGCCGGCACTGCTGCGCCAAAAGCAGGTACAGCAGTTGTGGGCGGTGGGCCCTGCCATGGGCCAGTACACGGCTGCCTGGCAGGCGCCCCATTTGCAGGTGCAGCACTTTGCCGATACGGCCAGCCTGCTGCAGCAACTGCCTGCCATTGCCCATGCCGATGTTTTGCTCAAAGGCGGCCGCTCTTTCGCTTTCGAAAAAATAGCCCAGGTGCTGGAAGAGCAGCAGCACCAAACCGTGCTGGAAATACATGCCGCCGCCCTGCTGCAAAACCTGCAGCACTACCGCAGCCTGCTACAGCCTGGCACCCGGCTCATGGCCATGGTAAAGGCATTTGGCTACGGCAATGGCGATGCCGAAGTAGCCCGCCTGCTGCAGCACCACCGGGCCGATTACCTGGCCGTGGCCTATGTAGATGAAGGCGTGGCCTTGCGCCAGGCGGGCATTCACCTGCCCATCATGGTGCTCAATACCGATCCGGCCGCTTTCGATAGCATGGAAGCCCACCTGCTGGAGCCCGAAGTATACTCTTTCCAGTTTTTGCAGCAGCTGCTGCAGTGGTGCCGCCACCGTGGCATTCGCCACTACCCGGTGCACCTCAAGGTAGATACCGGCATGCATCGCCTGGGCTTTTTACCACCCGAAATACCAGCGCTGTGCACCCAACTACAGCAGCAGGAAGAGCTGATGGTAAAATCCGTTTTCACCCACCTGGTAGCCAGCGAAGATGCGGCGGCCGATGTGTTTACACAGCAGCAATTGCAGCGCTTTGAGGCGGTGTGCACCCAGCTGCAGCAGGCGCTGGGCTATTCTTTTTTGCAGCATGCGGCCAATACGGCGGCCATCAGCCGCCACCCACAGGCACACTACCACATGGTGCGCTTGGGCGTAGGCCTGTACGGTGGCGCACCGGGCCTGCAGCCCGTCATGAAGCTGAAGACCACCGTGGCCCAGGTAAAGCAGGTGCCCGCCGGCGAAACCGTGGGCTATGGCCGCAGTGCCGTGCTGCATCGCAATAGCCTCATAGCCACCGTACGCATTGGCTATGCCGATGGCTATGCCCGCAGCCTTAGCAATGGCAAGGGCCACATGTGCATACGCGGCCACCGGGCACCGGTAGTAGGCCGGGTGTGTATGGATATGACCATGCTCGACATCACCGACCTGCCGATAGCCGTGCAGCCCGATGACGAAGTAGAAGTGTTTGGCGATCACATTGGCCTGCACGAACTGGCGGCATGGCAGGGTACCATTTCCTACGAAGTAATGACCAGCATCAGCCAGCGGGTAAAGCGGGTGTACGTGTACGAGTAGCAGCCGGTCCTTCTTTTTGAGTATTTTTTTTGGGGCTTCACCGCCAGTGCTGCTATTGGGCTGCAGTGGCTATGGCACAGTTCAACCAATGGCTACTATGGGGCAAGGCCACCGGAGGCCTATCAAACCAAGGCGGCCAGCTTGCAGCCTAAGCCCCTTGGGTGCACGGTAGCAATGCCTGCCAGCAAGGGGTGTTTTTTGCTACGGTAGCTGTTTAGGTGCTGCTGTTTGCTTGCGTTGTCGCGGAAAATAGGCGATGGTCTTACTGATACCAAACTGCACCGAGCTGCCATTCAGCCGAAACTGCATGGATTGATTGTCAAAGGCAACGGTTTGGCCGGCATCATTTGTCAAGCGGGCATTGTACGCCAGCGTATGCTGCACCATTGGCCGTATCCCCAAATTGTAGCGCAACAAAAACTGCATCACTTCGCGGCCACGTTTATTGCCCCACCAAAAGTTGATGCTGCCATTTAGGCCATAGTTAAAGGCAGCCAACCGTGTGGTAGAGCTGCTGGTACCCACAAAGCCTCCCATATTGAATATCGGATTACTGGCACCTCCACGCTCTGCTGCCTTGTACCACAGGTTAGCCCCTGCTCCAATATACAATCTGCTTTTTGCATCGGCAGGCAGTACATTTCTGCTATAGGTAGCTGTGGCCATGGCGCCGCCGCTCGTACCGCTGCTCGAACCGCCCTCGAAAAACAAGTTGCTACCAGCACCTGGATGACCAATGCTGAAAAAAGTATTGTAGTAGCCGAGGCCAAAACTCCATTTACTTTTCACGCCTTTGTAGCGTTCGGCAAACACCATAAAGTTGGGATAACGCTCGGCTACCGGCACAGCACCGTCAAAAGGCATGGTGTTGCTGTATCGGCTGCTTTTCATAAAGTTCACTTGTAGTTCTGGGCGGATGGCCCAACTGTTTTGCCCCGGCAGATAACTGCACACTAACAATAAGGCGGAACAAAAAAATAGTTTTCGCATCGGAAAAATGGGTGTTGAACAGTTAGTAGTCGTCAGCTATCCGGAACGGTGCGGTTGCATTTATTTCTAACCGCTTATTCCGGCCTCACCTGGTGGTTTGAGCGTATTGACAATACAGTCAAACGATTGTTTTTTGTTTCATTCATGCTATAGCAAAGTGGCTGGCAGTAAGATGCTACACAGCAATGGCCTGCCAAAAAAACCGGTTGACGTTGTACGAAGCGTTGATTACCATGTACAGGTACTTCTGAATTGAAACACCAACTGCTGGCCCTTCGGGTATCTGCAGGCGTTGGTGGCTGTGTGGTATGGTGAAATCTGTATTAAAAGAACTTATAGGCAAAAGTAACTTGACAAAAACTATCGCCTGTGCCGTAAGGGAATTCGGTTATGCCATTTTGTTATAAATGACGGGTCGAAAAACCACTGTTTTGTTAAAGTTGATTGATGTACAGCAACGCCGTTGCGCCTTGTTTTCCTTCTACCGGCCAGGCTGCCCGATCGGCTGGATGTTTTGCATATCGTACGTATGTGTCTTCCGGACTTTTGTGGGTTGCTTTTGCTGTATGCTTTTTCACCCATTTCAATAAGGATTGGCCAACGGCGGTACCAGCCATGTCCCGAATATTCAAATGAGGGTATTCGGATGCGTTAACAGCCTCCTGGGCGCCTTTTTGCGCTGATATGAGATTGCCCGGCCGCCTGCCTTCTCGCACAGCGGGTTTTGTGCAGCGCCCTTGCCGCCAACCATTTCCGGCTATCTTTGCGGCCATCTGTCGCTCAAATATCTACGTGTGAAAAAACGGACCATCTTTCTCATCATATTGGCTATTCTGGTGCTCGACCAATGGCTCAAGTTTTACATCAAAACCACTTACCACCTGGGCGAAGAGCACAACATGATTGGCCAGTGGTTTAAACTGCACTTTGTAGAAAACGAGGGCATGGCCTGGGGCTGGAAGTTTGGTGAAAGCGGCAGCTGGGGCAAAATGGCCCTCAGCGTGTTTCGCATGGTGGCCGTGGTGTTTGGCGTGTACTATATTTTTCAGATTGTGAAAAAGAAAGAGCACCCCGGCTTCATTGTGTGCGTGGGGCTCATTTTTGCCGGTGCCCTGGGCAATCTTATCGACTCTATGTTTTACGGCATGCTGTTCGAAAACAGCGACTTCTACACCCGCAATGTGGCAAAGTTTTTGCCGGAAGGGGGTGGATATGCCGGCTTTTTGCATGGCAAAGTGGTAGATATGTTCTACTTCCCGCTGTTTGAGGGCAATTTTCCCGGCTGGGTGCCCGTGTGGGGTGGCGAACACTTCATCTTCTTCAGTGCCGTGTTCAATATAGCCGACGCCAGCATTTCCATTGGGCTCATTATAATATTGCTGTTTCAAAATCGTTTCTTCAAAAAGCAAGCCGCTCCTGCCACGCATGCCACCGGCGAAACCAATGTAGCCGCTACCGATGATGCGCAGGTGCTTTAAATCTTATTCCCCCCACCAATTTTGCATACCATCATGACCAACCACCGCTACCGCCTGCTGCTGGCCCTGCTACTACCCGTGCTGCTGATAGCCTGTAGCAAGGAGCTGAGTTTTGAAGGAGGCAACACCGTGCCTGGCAGCAGCGCTACCGGCATTCTCAGCGGCGATCCCGATGAGTGTGCCAATATAGAACTGCAGGGGGTATACGGCCAGGGCATAGCCCTCGATACCAGCAATAAATTGCTGGTCGAAATCAGTTTCACCACGCAGGGCACCTACACCATTTCTACCGATACGGTCAATGGCATTTGGTTCAGCGCCAGTGGCGATGTGAGCAGCCCCGGCACGGTGATCGTTCCGCTGCAGGGCAATGGCAACCCGCTCAATCCCGGTGAGTTTTTGCTGCGGGTACGGTACCGCACCAGCACCTGTACAGTACCTTTTTCGGTATTTCCGGCCCAGCCACCGGGTACCGGCGATTATTTTCCCATGAGCCTCAACAGCAATTGGACCTACCTTTCTTCTAACCCCATTGCTACACCGGCCGATACGTTCCGATCTACCAGCCGTGGCGGCAGCTTTAATTTTCCCGGTGTCACACCGCCTTTTGGCCTGTTTGAGTCTACAGCCGATGGCATCACCGATTCATTTTACTACCGCAAAACCACCGGCGATTATTTCGAATATGGCGATCTTGATTTGTTCGGCTTGTTCGATTTGGCTGTGCCCGGCGAGTACAGCTTTTTGAAAGACAATGTGCCGGCCGGCACTGTATGGACCAGTGCTGAAAATGTAGCCGTGCTGGCGGGCCAGCCGATAAAAACCCGCCTGCGCATGCAGCTGCTGGCCAAAGATGTAAATGCCACGGTGCAGGGCAGGGTGTACCAAAACGTCATCAAAGTAAGAGTGAGCCAGCAGTTGCAGGTGGCTGCCGCCGCCCCCTTTACCGATGCGCAGAGCTATGAATCGTGGTTTGCCCGCGGCATCGGTCTTATTTCTGTAGTGGCACCGCCACCATTCTTCGGCTACGATGTTATTCGGTATCAGGTAAACTAAAGGCAGCCAATGCCTGCGTATAAAAAAA
>JALOMC010000188.1 GCA_025455665.1 Chitinophagaceae bacterium
GCCACCGCTATGCATCTTTCCATTCCATTTACCCCGCAGCAAATAACCGACGCGGTACACGCCCTCCTGATCCAAAACAATGCTACCGATGCCGGCGTAAAAATTTTGGTGACCGGCGGCACCCACCCCGGCGGCTACGGCATCGGCCAGCCGCAGGTGCTCATCAGCCTGCAGCCACTGGTACTGCCCCAGCCCACCGATCATCAACATGGCATTCGGGTAATGACGTGGGAGCATCAACGTGAACTGGCCGACGTCAAAACCACCAACTATGCCATGGGCATTTGGCTACAGCCAAAGCTCCAGGCTGCCGGCCTGCACGATGTGCTGTACCACCAGCACAACCACGTACTGGAAAGCCCCCGCAGCAATGTGTTTGCCCTGCTGTCCGATGGCACCCTCGTTACACCGGCCACCGGCATCCTGCACGGCATTACCCGCCAGCAAGTACTGCAGTTGGCCAGCAGCTGGCTGCCCGTGCAGGAGCGGCCCCTGCCCTTGCAGGTACTGCGACAGGCTGCCGAAGTATTCATTTGCAGCACCACCCGCCGCATTATGCCCGTCGTCGCCATCGATGGCCAATCGGTGGGCAGCGGGCAGGCAGGGCCTGTCAGCCTTCAATTGCTCCAGCAACTGCTGGAGCACGAAATGAAACAATGAGATTTTTTGGGGCTATCAACACCAGTGCCCCCTTCGCCAGCAGTTCGGCGCCCTTCGGCTTCGCTGCGCTACGGCCCCGCCTCGACTGAGTCGAGGCGGGGCTCCCCTTCGGTCATCCGCAGCCCATCGGGCCAGGTACTACTATCAACAGTACCCTACAACCTGGCCACCCGCAGCAGCAGCGGAAAATGCACCGTCAATAACTGCCCTGCCGGCCAGCATTGCGCCAGCGCATCCCATTCACGTTCCAACAGCACAGCCGCATCGGCCCGCTGCTGCCGCAGTTTTTTCAAGGCACTCCAGGTGCCCAGGTAGCCCAGCATATCGGCCACTTGCCAGCGTTGCTGCATACTGAAAGTAGGTGTGGCCAGTTGCGTTTCAAACGGAAAAGGCAAGCTGCGGTATCCATCGTCGATGTAGCGCCGCTCCGGCTCCCAAAATGGACCGGCTACCTGCCGGTAAAAGTGCTGCAACCACTCATCGGTAGCCGGATGGCCGGTACTGCACAGCCCGTAGCCAATACAGGCAAAAATGGCGCCGGGCCTGGCCACCCGCTTTACTTCATCGTAAAAGGCATCGGTAGCAAACCAGTGGATAGCCTGGCCTACCGTGATGAGATCGAAAAACTCGTCGGGAAAATCGGTGGGAAAGGCCGGCTGGCAGCTGTACAAGATGCCTTTTCGGCCAGGTGCTGTTGCCAGTTGGGCCTCACTGGCATCGGTAGCACATACCAGCTGATAATGCGGCTCCAGCAGCAGCGCCAGCTGGCCACTGCCGGTAGCACAGTCCCACGCCACGCCGCGGTACGGCGTCTGGCCGGCCAGCCACGCCGCCAATGCCGGCGGGTACTGCGGCCGGTAGCGGGCATAGTCGCTGGCATCGGCCGAAAAAAGATCTTTGAAAGCAGCCATAGCGGGCGCAAGTTACAATGCGGCTGCGGGCAAGCGGCATTGTAAGCGGACATTGGGTGGATGCCGGTGACGAAAGAAAAGTTGGCAGTGAGCAATTAGCAGTTTACAGGGGCAGGCCTGCCACCTGCTGCTGTGCCAGGCCTGCTGGAGCGATGCGACAAATACCATGAAGAATCTCCGCCATCAGCGGCCAACGAATGGGCTTGCAGCGCTATTTGAACACCGTTCCCCTGGCGGTCCACCACGGATGAATCTCATAATCGAGGCGGCCTGCTTTGATGGCAGGATCTGTTTGCAGCAGCTTTTCTACTTCTTCTTTGCTGACCGCATCAAAAATGAAAATACCCCGCCAGTGGCCATCATCGCCAAACGGACCGGCCACCATGAGTTTGCCGGCTGCCGCCATCACTTCCATATTGGCCATGTGCCCTGCTTGCAGCCGGTTGATGATAGCTGTATCAGTGATCTTATCGCGGTCCTTGCCCTTGCTGAGCATCACAAACCAGTACTGCTTCATTTCGTATTTCGGCTTTTCAGCTGCGGGCTTATTGGTCTGTGCCCTTGCACCCAGCATCAGCAGCAGGGCACCGGTCGCCGTCAATAGCTTTTTCATAACAGATGGTTTGTTTTGAAGGTGAATAAATGTAAACGGAAAGAACGTCTTTGAAACACCACTTCTAAAAAAACAACAGCCGCCATCGCAGCAAACTTGCTACAGATGACGGCTGTGCGATTGGCACCAACTGCACTGGCAGTAATGGCTATCCGCTGGTGCCTGTGCTACCTGCCGGCAGCTTCGGACCCATGTAAATCTTTTCTTTGGTAAACGACTGCATCACGGGCTGGTGATACTGCTGCATAATAGCCTTGGCAGCCTCGCTCTGCTTTTTCAATTCGCCTTGCAGGCTTTCGGTACGTTGCTGCTGCATATTGCTGGGCGCAGCCTCGTTGCCGGCTACAGCGCTGTACACTTCTCCTATCTCCTCTTTCAGGCGCTTTTCGTCGGCAAAAATGCTCTTGTTTTTGGTGGCCAGCAGCTTGCCGCGTTGCTCTTCCAGCTTGTTGTAGTAGTCCTGCGCTTGCTGGCGGGCCTTTTTGTTTTGCAGCTTCTCCATGTGCTCCTTCAGCAGTGCCTGCGTTTTGTTGATGGTATCTACCACGGCTGCCAGGTCTTCCTGCATTTTATAAAGCTTCATGGCCAGATCGTGCTGTGCTTCGCGGTCTTGCACGGTCATTTCGCCTTGTGCATCGTGCTCTACCTTCAGCGGCTGGGTGTACACCTTATCGCCTACTATCAGCTTCACGGTGTAGTCGCCGGGCAGCACCATCGGCGCTGAAAAGGCGCTGAAATCGAGCTTTACACCACCCTCGGCTACTTTGGGCGGCGTTTTACGCAGGTTCCAGCTCACCATGTTCACGCCTTTGCGCTTGGTAGCCGGTATGCTTTGTACCAGCTTGCCGTCCTTGTCCAGTATTTCCACCTTTACATCACCACTGGCTACGCGGTCTTTCAGGTAGTACTTAATGGGCGTAATGCTGGGCGGGTTGCCGCCATTCCAGCCACCATTGCCCGGAAAGCCGCCGCCACCAAACTGGCCATCACGCAGCACCAGCGGCTGCGGCCTGAACAGCTCTACGTCTTTACCCGCAGTAGCTGCATCCAGCTTGCGAATGGGGCTGATATCATCTACCACAATCACTCCGCGGCCATGGGTGCCCAGCACCAGATCGTGCTGGCGTGGGTGAATGGCTATATCCCTTACCGGCACATACCACGGAATATTGTTCTTCATCCTGAACCATTCTTTGCCAGCATTCACGCTGCAGTACAGGCCCATTTCAGTACCGGCAAACAGCAGGTCTTTGTTTTGCGTGTCCTCTTTGATTTTGTGCGCAAAGCCTTCCATTTCTTCACCGCCTTTCAGCAGGGTCCAGGTTTTGCCCATATCGCGGCTCACAGCCACATAGGGCTTATGATCGCCGTACATGTGGTTGTCAAACGTGGCGTACACTACATTCTTATCAAACTGGCTGGGCTCTATGCTGCTTACCCAGGTTTGTTTAGGAATGCCGGCCGCCGCATAATTAGCTGCCACATTGTTCCAGGTTTTACCGCCATCGGTGCTATACTGCAGGTTGCCATCATCGGTACCGGCCCACACCAGGTTGCTGTCCAGCGGGCTCTCGCTGATGGTAAATACGGTGCAATGGTTTTCGGCCGAGGTATTATCAGCACTCAGGCCACCGCTTTCTTCCTGCTTTTGCTTGGCTTTGTCGTTGGTGGTCAGGTCGGGCGAAATACGGGTCCAGTTGCGGCCCTGATCGGTGCTTCTGTACACATATTGGCTGCCGGTATACAGCGCTTTCGATACCGGCCCTACGTGCAGCGGTGTATTCCAGTTCCAGCGCAGGTCTTCTTCACCAGGGCCTTTTTGGGGCTGGATGGCCACTGCCTTGCCGGTACGCAGGTTTACGCGGGCCATATTGCCCCCCTGGTATTCGGCGTAGCAAATATTGCCATCCTTCAGGTCGGGGATGGTCCAGAAACCATCGCCACCGTAAATATCCTGCCACACGGCATTGCTGACGCCGCCGGGCGATGCACTCGGTGCTACCCAGCTGCCATTGTCTTGCAGGCCGCCGTATATGCGGTACGGATTGGCATTGTCCACCGCTACATGGTAAAACTGGCCAACCGGCAGGTTGCCCTTAAAGCTCCAGGTAGCGCCCTTATCGAGGCTCACATACACGCCACCATCGGTGCCCAGCCATAACTCGTTGGTGGCATTGGGGTTGATCCACAGGGCATGGTGATCGCTATGCACCCAGCCACCTTCGTTGCTGGCTTCGGCAAAGCTGAAACCGCCATCGCTGCTGTACGCAAAGGCATATGCCGGGCGGTACACCCGCTTCGGATCTTTCGGGTCTATTTCGATGCAGGCAAAGTAAAACGGCCGGCTCACCACATTGAGCGAAGCACTTTGGGCCTTCCACAGTTCGCCACCATCATCGCTGATGTATAGACCAGTTTTGTTGTTTTCCAATTCGGCAATGGCCACCAGATTTTTGGGCGAAGACGGTGCCTGTGCCAGTGCCACCCGGCCTACCAGGCCCTGTGGCAAGCCGCTTTGGATGCGACGCCAGTTTTTGCCGCCGTCCATGCTTTTCCAGATACCGCCACCGGGGCCACCACTGTTGAAGGAGTAAGGCTTGCGCCGAAATTCCCAGGTAGTAGCGTACACCGTGTTGGGATTTTCCGGATCAATGGCCACATCGGCGGCACCGGCCTTTTCGCTGATGTACAGCACCTGCTTCCAGGTTTTGCCGGCGTCTTCGCTTTTGTACAGGCCACGGTGTTTGCTATCGCTCCACAGCGGGCCGGGGGCTGCGGCGTACAGCTCGTTGCTGTTTTTGGGGTTGATGGCTATTTCCGCAATGTGCTCGGTGCTATCCAACCCTACACGGGTCCAGTTGTCGCCGCCATCGGTGCTTTTGTACAGCCCATTGCCAATGGACACCGAATTGCGCATATTGCTTTCGCCGGTACCCACGTACAGCACTTTGGGGTTGTTTTGATCCACCGCTACGGCACCAATGCTTTGGCAGTATTTGTCGAAAATGGGCTTGAAAGAAGCGCCGGCATTGGTGGTTTTCCAAACACCACCGCCCGCCGTACCCACGTAAATGGTTTTGGGCTCCTTGTTTACCCCAACTATCGAGGTGATGCGTCCGCTCATGGTACCGGGGCCCAGCCAGCGGGCCTCCATCATACCAAAAGTGGAGCTGTTTATTTTTTGGGCATGTGCCACCGTGGCCATCGACAAGGCGGCG
>JALOMC010000189.1:0-5398 GCA_025455665.1 Chitinophagaceae bacterium
TGCCAGCCGCAAAAAGACACCTGCCCGCCGACCAACCACCAGCCTGGCTGCAGCGCTGCCTACTACTACCGATTCGGTTTTTGAAAAAGATATCCCTATCGCCAATTTTGATTCCATCATATTGGCCAAGCGGCGCCAGCAGCAAAACTTCAATAGCCCCGAGTTTGATTTAGGAAAAACCCTCGGCTCGGCGCTTGAAAATTTTGTGCCGGTTCAATTCAAGTATGCTATTCTGCTCAATCAAAGCGTGGAGAAACTGACTAATCTGGTATTGTACCGCAATATCGACGATTGGTACGGCACCCGCTACCGCTACGGTGGCCAGTCAGCCCGCGGTATCGATTGCTCCGCTTTTATGCAAGTGCTGGGCCAGTACACTTACGGCTGGAAGCTGCCCCGTACTGCAAGGGAACAATTCAAATTGATGACGCCCATTCGCCGTGAAGACCTGCGTGAGGGCGATTTTGTTTTTTTCAATACGACAGGCGGCATTAGCCATGTGGGCATGTACCTGCAAAACAACAAGTTCATTCACAGCAGTAGTAGCCAGGGCGTGAGCGTAGGCGACCTGAACAGCCAATACTGGAGCCGGCGATTTTTGGGAGCCCGTCGCATGCCAGAGCTGCCGGTGGTAGAGTAGTGTAAACCGCTATTTTTTTGAATTGGCCTTTTGGTAAAGAATATACAGGTTGGCATTCCATTGTTGCTCTGTTTGTCGGTCGCTCAGTTGGGTGCCTATGCTTGTCCAGCCGGTATTTATTTTTTTCCAAACACCCTTGCCCGGGGTGGTAGGTAGGAACACCGGCATTGTAAATGCCTGATCGCAATTGGTGAACCGTACCGAAAGCTGTTTGTCTACCAGTTTCCATTCCAGCACGGGTATTTGGGTAGTGGTCAGGTACTGGTCAAAAATGGGCTTCAGTTCAAAACGGCAAAAGCCTTGCATGTACTGCATCAGTTCGGGCGTGCTGGTAGTTTGGTGGTAAAAGCGTTTGTTCATACCCCGCAGCATTTGCCGAAAAACTGAGTCGTTTTGCATGGCGGTCCGAATGCTGTGAATCATGTTGGCACCTTTGTAATACATGTCGCCGCTGCCTTCCTTGTTTACACCATACGGACCAATAATGGGTTTATCATTTCGAATGTTTCGGCGAATGCCCTGTACGTATGCCTCGCCAGCTGCCAATCCATGCTGGCATTGGGTAAAAATGGTTTCGCTATAGTTGGTAAATCCTTCATGAATCCACATGTCAGCAATGTCTTTGCTGGTGATATTATTGCCAAACCATTCGTGGCCACTTTCGTGAATGATGATAAAATCCCAACGGCTTCCCCAACCGGTGCCGCTGAGGTCGCGGCCGAGGTAGCCGTTCAGGTATTGGTTGCCATAGGCCACAGCGCTTTGGTGCTCCATGCCCAGGTGAGGCGCTTCCACCAGTTGGTAGCCATCTTCATAAAAAGGGTAGGGGCCAAACCAATGCTCAAAGCACTGCAGCATGGGTTTTACTTGCTGAAACTGCTGTTTTGCCTTTTCCAGGTTGTAGTCCAGTACCCAGTAAGTGCAGTCCAGCTTACCATCCTCACCCTGGTAAGTTTCGGCAAAGCTGTCGTACTTGCCAATGTAGGGTACCAGGTTATAGGTGTTGATGGGATTTCGCACTTCCCAGCGCCATGCTACCCTGTTGCCTTTGGGCAGCTTGCTGGTGAGGCGGCCATTGGCCACTGCCACCAGTGTGTCGGGCACTACCACCGTCAGCGCAGCACCCTGGTCAGGTTCATCGCTTTGATGGTCTTTGCAAGGGTACCAAACCGAAGCGCCCAGCGTTTGGCAGGCTACGGTCATCCAAGGACGGCCTTGCGCATCTTTGCTCCACACCCAGCCGCCGTCCCACGGGGCTCGCCGGGCACGTCGTGGGGTACCGTGGTAGTATATCTGCAGGCTGTATTCGCCGCTGGGCAAGGCATTTGGCCCACCGGGCTGTATCATCAGCACATTCCCCTCTCTTTCGAAGGAAAGCTGCCGCTGCTGAAACACAACACTATCTACTTGCAAAGGCTGTTGTAAATCAATCTGCATGGTGCGCCCGCCTTTGGAGGCAAACCGAATGCCACAGCGGGCAGTGATGGTTTCGCTCAGGTACTCGGGCCACACCTCTACGTCGTAATGCAGCACATTCCACCAGGCCCGGTTGGGCCCTATGCTGCCGCGTAGCGTATCGGCTTTGGTAAATGCGGTGGGCTGCTGCGCCTGCAAGGCGGCAACACCCATTAAATAGGCTACTACAAACAAAGAGTTCCGGAAAAGGTATCTGCGGCAGTCGGCAATGGTCATGCTGGAAAAATACTAAGCCTGGCCGGCACGAAAAAACAAACCCGGGCTATTGTCCCGGGTTTGTTTTGCGCAGTTTGTTTTTGAACACCTTTTCAAACTTGTCCAGCTTAGGCTTGATCACGTAGGCGCAGTAGCCGTAGTTTGGATTGTTAGCATAAAAATTCTGGTGTTCCTCTTCGGCGGCGTAAAAGTTTTTAAAAGCGGTGATTTCAGTAACAATGGGTGCAGTAAATGCTCCGCTCTTGTCCAGCTCTTCCTTGTATTGCTCCGCTTTTTTCCGTTGCTCAGCATTGTGGTAAAAAACAGCGCTGCGGTATTGCGGGCCCACGTCATTGCCCTGGCGGTTGGGCGTAGTGGGGTCATGGGTTTTCCAAAATACCTCCAGCAGCTCATCAAAGCTGATGACCGACGGGTCAAACACAATCTGGGTCACTTCGGCATGACCGGTGGTTTTTGAGCACACCTGCTCATAAGTGGGGTTGGCTACATGGCCACCGCTGTAGCCACTGGTCACCTTCAGTACCCCTTCCAGTTCTTGAAAAACGGCTTCGGTGCACCAAAAGCAGCCGGAGCCAAAAGTGGCGGTATCGGTCGATCTGTTCATATTGAGCAATTGGGGCGACAATGATTGCGATTGTACCCCCGGCTGGTTGCAGCTTGCCATCATCACCGATCCTATCACTGCACTTGCTAGCAAAGCATTCAGCATAGAAGAAAACAATTTGGGCACAAAGTTCAATTGAATCGATCCAGCGAAATAGCCGGTTGCGGGCAAATTAACACATTGAACTATTAAAGGCTCTGAGCTGTCATGGCCGAATGTAAAAGGAATCCTAAAAAAAGGTGGCTTTGCAGATTCTGTTTCACCTTAAAAATGCTATTTCGCAACAGATACTAACAAAATCCATGTTCTAATGACTGCCTTTGCCCACCAAGCCAATGCCGGATATGCCCGGGAGCTCGATGTAGCCGACTCGTTGGCCCCGTTTCGTTCGCAATTTATTTTTCCGGAGCAGCATGGCAGGCCGGTCATTTATTTCTGCGGCAATAGCCTGGGGCTGCAACCTGTACAGGTGCGCAGCGCCATCGACACAGAACTGCAAAGCTGGGCGCAGCATGCAGTAGGTGGCTATTTTGGTGGTACGCATCCGTGGTTGTACTACGCCGATTATTGCAAGCCTGCATTGGCCACCATTGTGGGGGCACAGCAGCATGAGGTAACAGTAATGAATGCCCTCACTGTAAACCTGCACCTGCTGATGCTTTCGTTTTACAAGCCCACTGCAAGCCGTTTTAAAATACTGATGGAAGCGGGTGCATTTCCCAGCGATCAGTATGCCGTGGAAACGCAGGTGCGGCACTACGGTTTTGATCCGGCCGATGCCATTGTAGAAGTGGCGCCCCGGCCTGGCGAGAAATGCCTTCATACCGCCGACATCATTGCAGCCATTGAGCAAAATGCCGATGCGCTAGCGCTGGTCATGTTCAGCGGCATGAATTACTACACCGGACAGTTGTTTGATATGCCGGCTATCACAGCTGCCGGCCACGCCGCTGGTGCTTTTGTAGGCTTCGATTTGGCACACGTGGTGGGAAATGTACCAACGCAGCTGCACGATTGGCAGGCAGATTTTGCTGCCTGGTGTAGCTACAAATACCTGAATGCCGGGCCCGGCGCTGTGGGTGGCGTATTTGTACACGAAAAGCATGCTGCCAATGTGCACTTGGGCCGCCTGGGCGGCTGGTGGGGAAACGATGAAAAGACCCGCTTCAAAATGGAAAAGGGGTTTGTACCCAAGGCCGATGCCAGCGGTTGGTGCCTCAGTACTTCGCAGGTGTTTAATACGGTGGCGCTAAAGGCATCGTTGCAGTTGTTTGAAGCGGCCGGCATGGAGGCGCTGCGCAAAAAAAGCCTGCTGCTGACCGGGTACCTGGAGTATCTTTTGCAGCAGTTGCCGGGCCTTGCCTTCGAAATCATTACCCCGGCCGATCCGCAGCAGCGGGGCGCTCAGTTGTCGCTATATTTTCACCAGCAGGGCCGGGCCATTCACGACCGAATGATTGATGCAGGTATTGTGGTAGATTATCGGGAGCCCGGCGTCATACGTGTAGCACCGGCCCCTCTGTATTGCAGCTTTAGCGATGTGTTCAAATTCTACGAAATACTCAAAACCTTCAGCTGATGTCGGCGCACATTCATAACCTGCTTTGCCTGGGCGATAGCTACACCATTGGTGAGGGGCTGCCTCTGTATGAAAGCTTTCCTTGTCAATTAGTACAATTGCTGCGGCGCCAACATGTACATGTGCATGCACCTGAGATAATTGCCAAAACCGGCTGGACCAGTTTTGAGTTGGCCGACTACCTCATCAACCATGTGCTGGAAGAGAAGTACGATTTTGTGACACTGCTGATTGGTGTGAATAATCAGTACCGCGGCTTATCGGTGGCCGACTATGCCGAGGAGTTTGAATTTCTGCTGAAAAAGGCCATCCACCTGGCAGCGGGCAAGCCCGAACATGTACTGGCACTAAGTATACCCGACTGGACGGTGACACCATTTGCCGCCAAAGCAGGCCGGCAGGCTGAATCCACCGTCATCGATCAGTTCAATGATGCCAACCGGCTACTATCTGCCAAATATGGCACCGCGTATATCGACATTACGCCGGGTACCCGCCAGGCGGCCGATGATCCGACATTATTGGCTGCTGACGAATTGCACCCATCGGGCAAGGCGTATGCCCGCTGGGCGGCCGAGGCCGCTGCCTGGATTAAATCTTGCTTGTAGCCAATTGATCTTTTTTCCTTGCCTGCTGTTTACATTGCCATGATGCGTTTTTTCATCTTTATCTCGGTGCTGGCTGCGCAAGGAGTGGCTATAGGCCAAACGACCGATACCAGCTTTTGGCGCCGGCAGTGGCAGCAGCGTCTCCAACTTGATAAAACACATGGAACTGTACTAGGCGGCTGGGGCCTGGCCAATGTGGCTACAGGCATTGTGGGTGCCAGCACTACGGGCGGCAGTAATCGCTATTTCCACCAAATGAATGTGGGCTGGGGCGT
>JALOMC010000189.1:5407-5861 GCA_025455665.1 Chitinophagaceae bacterium
CGGCTGGGGCCTGGCCAATGTGGCTACAGGCATTGTGGGTGCCAGCACTACGGGCGGCAGTAATCGCTATTTCCACCAAATGAATGTGGGCTGGGGCGTCATTAATACTGGCCTGGCATTTTTCATCCGGAAGCAGGTGCGTGATGAACTAGCGCAGGCCGCCAACCCTGCCATGGTGCGAAAGGCCCAACATAGGATAGAGGGGCTGCTAATGCTGAATACGGGCCTCGACGCTGCGTATATTGCCGTGGGCCTGGCCTTGCAGCAGCGAGCAGAAAATTTGCCCGACGGTAAAAGCCGGGACAGGGCCAAAGGTTTTGGGGAGTCGTTGTTGGTGCAGGGCGGCTTTCTACTGGTATTCGATGTGTGGCAGTATGTGCGCCATAGGCGCCAGGGCAAGGCCATGGAGCAATATGATGAGAAGCAATGGACCATACAGCCAACCGCCAATGGG
>JALOMC010000190.1 GCA_025455665.1 Chitinophagaceae bacterium
GCTACCAGCACCAATGCCCACTACCTCTCCGATGAAAAAGCCCGCCAAACGGTAGAAAGCGGCCTCGACCGACTGATTATTTCCATAGACGGTACCACCCAGGATGTATACCAAAGCTACCGGGTAGGTGGCCGCCTTGAAAAAGTGCTACAAGGCGCCCGCAACATTGTAAAATGGAAAAAGGAACTCAACAGCAAGACGCCTTTTGTATTTTTTCAGTTTTTGGTAGTAAAGCCCAATGAGCACCAAATAGAAGAGGTGAAGCAATTGGCGGCTGAAATAGGGGTAGATCAGGTGCGGTTTAAAACAGCGCAGGTGTACGACTATGAAAACGACCCGAACCAACTGATACCCAGCCTGGACAAATACAGCCGGTACCGCCGCAATAAAAACGGCGAAATGACCATTAAAAGCGGACTGCAAAACCACTGCTGGCGGCTGTGGAGCGGAAACGTGATTACCTGGGACGGACTGGTAGTACCCTGCTGTTTTGATAAAGATGCCATGCACCAACTGGGCAATCTCAAGATGCAGTCTTTTAAAGCTGTTTGGCAAAACGATAATTATCAGCAGTTTAGGCGAGAATTGATGACCAGCCGGCGCAATATTGACATTTGTTCAAACTGTAGCGAAGGCCTGAAAGTGTGGGAAGACTGAATTTTCGGTCTATTTTCTGTTGGAACGTTGAAAATTTTACAACAGAATATGCTTTTGCCACTAATCGATTTATTTTTCCGCCATTTTGCTGAAGAATATATGATAATCTGAGAAGGTTGGTTACCTTCGCTTTACCTAAAACCTTGATTCGTAACCCTTAAACAGTGCACTTTATGGGCATTGAAAACGCTTTGCGTCAGCAAACGTTCAGGAATGATTACCAAAAGGCAGTCATGAACCTGATCCTCACCCACAACTGGGTCATGGAAAAGTTGAAGACCCACCTCGACACCTTCAATCTGACCATCCAGCAATTCAACATTCTGCGTATTCTTCGTAGCTCCGATGAGCCGCTGAGCACCATGCAGATACGCGACCGTATGCTCGACAAAATGAGCGACACGAGCCGCATTGTTGACCGGCTGGTATTGAAAGGATTGGTAAAAAAGTCGGTGTCGGCACAAGACAAGCGCCTCGTAGATGTCGTTATCTCTGAAGCTGGCCTTTCGCTGCTGGCTGAAGTAGATGTACACGACCAACAGGTAGACGGCATTTTGGCCGGCCTGGATGAAAGCGAAGTTGCCATGTTATCGCACCTGCTCAACAAGGTGCGGGCCGAAGAAACGCAGGAAGTACATTTTCTGCGGGCCGTGATGTAGTTGCCGTCTGCTGCTTTCCTAAGTTTTGCTTTGTGATAGGAGGTGCTCCAAAACAGCACCTCCTTTTCATGCCTATATTCGCCGCATGACACTCCATCGGTATTTATGGACTTGTGCAATGATTATCAGCTCAGTAGGAGCTACGTATGCACAAAAAGCAGAGTTCAGAGCGGCGTGGATAGCCACGGTAGAAAATATAGACTGGCCCAGCAAAAGGGGCCTGAGCACCGAAGAGCAAAAGCGGGAGTTTATAGCCCTGCTGGATATGCATCGGAAAAATGGCATGAATGCCGTTGTAATGCAGATACGCCCAGCGGCCGATGCCTTTTACCCCAGCGAACTGGAGCCATGGAGCGAGTACCTGACCGGCAAACAAGGACAGGCCCCATCGCCCTACTACGATCCGCTGCAGTTCATGATTGAAGAAACGCACAAGCGGGGCATGGAGTTTCACGCCTGGCTAAACCCCTACCGGGCGGTATTTAACACGGCCCGAAGCAGCGTAGCGCCTAACCACCCCAGCCGGCTGTACCCCGAATGGTTTGTAGATTATGGTGATGCCAGCAAAACCACCCGCTATTTCAACCCCGGTGTGCCCGAAGCACAAGACTTTGTGACCAGGGTAATTCGCGACATTGTGAAGCGATACGATGTAGATGGTATTCATTTCGATGATTATTTCTATCCATACCCGGTGGCCGGCAAGGATTTTCCGGATGCAAAAGCCTACCAGCGCTATGGCAATGGTATGGCCAAAGACCAGTGGCGCAGAAGCAATGTAGACAGCATTATTGCCAAGCTTGGGAGGACCATCAAACAGGAAAAGCCCTGGGTAAAATTTGGTATCAGCCCTTTTGGTGTATGGCGAAATAAGACCGAGGACCCGGAAGGCAGCGACACAAAGGCGCTGACGAACTACGATCATTTGTATGCCGACATCCTGCTGTGGCTGCGCAAAGGGTGGATTGACTATGTGGTACCTCAGTTGTATTGGGAAATAGGACACGAAAGAGCGGACTACCTGACCCTCATCAACTGGTGGAGCGAACACAGCTACGGCCGCCACTGCTATATTGGCCTGGCGCCGTACCGGGCCAATAGCAACGCTGCCTGGAAAGACAAAACACAGCTGCCCCGACAAATTCAGCTCACCCGCACCACGCCGAATATTCAGGGGCAGGTATACTTCAGCAGCAAAAGCTTTTTGAACAACCCCAATGGCTGGAACGATAGCCTGCAAAACAACTATTACAGGCAGCAGGTGCCCACGCCGGCCATGCCGTGGCTGGCCAAAAAGCCAGGCAGCCAATGAAGGAAGCCGGCCCCGGTGCCAGCCAAACGCAAAAAGCGACTACGAGCCCGAAAGGCGTAGTCGCTTTTTTATTTAAGCAAGTGGAGCGGCGTTTTGATAGTGCAGCTGCACCACCCCATCGGCAAACGAACGACACTGCAAGAGCTGCCAGTGGCTGGCAGCCGCCATGGTATCCTGCCAAAGCGTTATCCCATCACCCAGGTATTCAGGCACCACGGTTATAATCATTTCATCTACCAGGCCACGCTGCAAAAAACTGCTGAGCAACGCAGCCCCGCCTACCAGCCAGGTATCGGTTGGTCGCTGGCGCAGCTCGGCCACTAGCTCCGTCGGGTCGCCACTAAGCTGCCTGATGCTGCGGCCGGCCGGCACCGTCAATTGACGGCTGGCAAAAATGATGTGGTCCTTACCCTCGTACCAGTAGCTGAAACTGAGTACTTTTTCATAAGTAGCCGCCCCCATTATTACGGTGCCTATGCGCTGTATAAATTGCGCATAGCCATAATCCTCGGCTTCGCTGCCGTAAGCATCCAAAAAGCCGACCTGTCCATTCGTGTCGGCTATTCGCCCGTCTATCGATGTGGCGATGTACAATACAGTCTTTCCCATGGCTTTTGGCTTTTTATCGGCTGCAGCCGCAAAGCTCGGCCAAGGGCACTATAGACCTATTACCACTTACACAGTTACTTTTTGAGGTGGGACACTGGCTATTTCAGCCACTCATCCCGTGTTATTTGCCGCTGCTCCAAAGCCCTGAAAAAAGCAGCCAGTCGAAAATTCATTTCAAACCGTTGATTTACAATGAATTAATACTTCACTACAATACTACCAGACACCATGTACTAAAAAAAAGATGGTACTATGTGTTGCATAGTACCACTGAAGGCCTATATCTTTGTGATGTCAAAGAACGAGAGCGGGAAAGCCGACAGCGGTTCACCACCACACTTACCCACTCACACACCCGCCGCCTGTAGGTCTGCCGCTCTCGTTCACTATCTGCGACACATTGTAAAACACAAACACCATGAACATCGAAAACACCGCCAGCCAAATGCGCAAGGGAGTACTGGAGTTCTGCGTGTTGTCGGTGATTCGCAAAGGGGAGGCCTACCCAAGCGACATCATCGAACAAATGAAGGCTGCGAATTTTCAGCTGCTGGAAGGTACCCTGTACCCACTCCTCACACGCCTCAAAAATGCAGGCATGCTCAACTACCGCTGGGTAGAAAGCAGCAGCGGCCCTCCACGCAAGTACTTTAGCCTCACCGACAAGGGGCTTGCCTTTTACCAGGAACTGGAAAACACCTGGGTAGAAATGGTAAGCGCCGTCAACGGGGTGATTGGTACCGAACCATTTGCGCCCCCCCTCACCAGCACGCCCACCCCCACTACCCACACCAATCACGAAGCCTGACACACACCTCACACACAGCACCCACTCACCCGCTACCGACACACCCTCCTGCACACTGCACATAGCACCACACCAGCCACCACACCACACACTTCCAAACTAACATCCTCTCAAACACAAATGCACCATGAAAAAGGTCATCAACATCAACTTCCAGGGCCGCGTCATTCCCATTGAGGAAACTGCCTACGAGATGTTGCAAAACTACATCAGCAGCCTGCGGGCCTACTTTGCCAACGAAGAGGGCCGCGATGAAATCATCAACGACATAGAAAGCCGTATAGCTGAACTGTTTGGCGAAAACCTGAAAAAAGGTGCCGCCTGCATTACCGATGAAGATGTAAACAAGGTGATGGACAGCATGGGCCGCCCGGCCGATTTTGCCGAAGCCGATGCCGATTCTGCCACCGGCACCCATACACAGCAGCCATCATCCTCGGCTACTTCATCGGACGGCTACCAGCAGCAATACCAGTCCTACAGCCAAAGCGACGCCAGTGCCAAGCGCCTCTACCGCGACGAACAGGACAAGATCATTGCCGGTGTGGCCAGTGGTATTGCGCACTACATGAACATCGACCCGGCAGTGGTTCGCATCCTGTTTGCCTTGCTGTTTATTTTCGGCGGATCTGGGTTACTTATCTACATCATTTTGTGGATTGTACTGCCCAGCCGCAGCCTGCAAAACAATATTCGCAAACGCCTCTTCCGCGATCCCGATGATAAAGTCATCAGTGGTGTGTGCGGTGGCCTGGGCAAATATTTCGATATCAACCCTGCTATTCCCCGCATCATCTTTGCCGCTCCGTTTTTGTTTGGCATTGTTACCTCTATTGGTCGCAACTTTTTTGATGACGGCCCGCTATTCATAGGCGGCTTTGGTGGTAGCACTTTCATACTGGTATATGTGATTCTTTGGATTGTACTGCCCGAAGCCCTGACAGCCGCCGAAAAGCTGGAAATGCGGGGTGAAAAAGTAGACCTGAACAGCATACGCGACACCGTAGTAGGCGACCTGCAAGGCGTGAAAGGCCGTGCCCAAAAAATGGGGGAAGAACTGAAAGCTTCGGCCGAAAAAATGGGTACTGAAATGAAGCAAACCTTTACCGAACGCGGCGCCGCCTTTAACCAGGAAGTAAAACGCTCCAGCGGTGGTATTGCACATGTGTTTGCCATACTTGTCAAAGCCTTCATTTACATCATTCTTGGCTTCATAGCGTTTGGCCTTTTTGCAGCGCTGATAGCCATGTTAGGGGCCGGAGTAGGTGTCATGCCTTTCTATAGCTTCTTCTTGCAGGGCGATTCGCAAAACCTGCTGGCCTTCGGCTCGGTTGTACTCTTCCTGTGGTTTGTAGGCCTTTTCTGTGTCATCGCTCTGCTGGCCAGCATCCGCCGCAGCTTTAGTGCCCATATTGGCAAGGAAGAAAACATTAGCATAGTACAACCCGCCAGCGGCAAGCTGCAGGTGGAAATAGCCCGCTCCGACGTTCGCTACGAAAGCGGCTGGCTGGAGATGGACGGTGTACTGAGCATGGATGGCGACAGCCTGCACCTGAACACGGCCCGTGTGAATGTGGTAAAAAGCAAAGACAGCCTGTACCATGTACACCTGGTGCGCATGAGCCGCGGCCGCGATCGGGCACAGGCACAGC
>JALOMC010000191.1 GCA_025455665.1 Chitinophagaceae bacterium
TTATCGAAAAATTTCACCGGCCATTCCTTTTCAGCAGTTGGTAACCGATCGGCGGACCGAACCCGATACCAGTAAATGGGTGACAAAGTTGTGCTACCCGATTTTTAATTGAGGCTGCAGATTGGTCTGATAAGCAACGAGAGCTGGAAATATTTTTTGAAAGGCAGCGATGGTAGTAGCTGCTTTTCTATGGAACTATTTTCTCCCGCTGATCTCGCAGATGCTCGCAGATGAGTACACGATGTAACGTCAGCGGACATCAGCGCTAGATGCAGGACTTATTTTCTCCCGCTGATCTCGCAGATGCTCGCAGATGAATACACGATGTAATGTCAGCGCTATCTGCGGGAGTTATTTTCTCCCGCTGATCTCGCAGATGCTCGCAGATGAGTACACGAAGTAATGTCAGCGAACATCAGCGCTATCTGCGGGAGCTATTTTTTTCACGCAGCGGACACCAGGAAGGCAGGGAAATGCTATTGGCGAACTGCCTGCAATAGCAGGGTGCGGGCATTGTTGCGCACTGCCACCCATAGTTGGCCACCGCCCTTGTTCAACAATAGCAGCCCGGTGTTAGCGTCTTGCCGGCCCAGCTCTACGTGGTAGTGGCTATAGTTGCCCAGTACCAGGTAGTCGGGCAGCGTATCGGCGTTTGCTTGCACTGGTACTATGCAGCGTATGGTGCTCCACTGTGCCATGGTTGGCAGTGCTGCGGCAGTAAATTGGCCTTTGCCATTGTTCAACAGCAGTACATGCGCCATTTGCGTGGCTTGCAATTGCTGGCTGGCTTTCAGCTTATCGGCGCCCAATAGATCGGGCATGGTGGCTTTGGCAAAATCGGCAGCATACAAAAACTTCTTTTTCAGCGGAGGCATCTGCTTTTCCAGTTGCAGTTTGCTGGCAAAAGGTATTTCCTGCCCTTGCAGGTAGTAGCTCATCACCGTTTCGGTGCGGCCATTGCCATCAAAATCATTTACGTACAGCCTTACCGGCGTTTGTTCGCTGGCATGCAGCCTGTTGTTGAGGCCGTAGTTGCCCGCTATCAGGTCCATATCGCCGTCGCTATCGGCATCGGTAGCCAGCAGACTTTGCCACCAGCCTTGCGCTGCATACAGGGTCTTCCATTCGTAGCCATTTCCTTTTCGCAGCGCTGCCACAATGCCGCCCCACTCTTGTGTCAGTATCAAATCAGGCAGTCGGTCGCCATTGATGTCGGCTTGTACGGCATCAGTAATCATGCCGGCGTTTACCAATGCCGGCGCCAGTTGCGCCGTTACATCGGTGTAGCGGCCACGTCCATCGTTTTGCAGCAAATAGCTGCGGGGGCTGGCACCATACTGCCAGGGTACAGCCCGGCCGGTAATCAGTAGGTCGGGAAAGCGGTCGTTGTTTAGTTGGGTAACTATTATACGGCTTTGGGTAGCGTAAATGCCTTTGAAAGCATCTGGCATTTTATGCAAAAGCCCTGTACCATTATTGAGGTACAAGCAAGGTTGCAGGTGTTCATCTTCGCCAAAGTATTCATTACCACCCGTGGCTACTACGAGGTCAAGATGCGTGTCGCCATTCACATCCAGCCAGCAGGCATCGGTGGCTTCCCACATCGAGTCGGCAGCCAGCGCAGGCTGCTGCATGGGTACAAATCGCTGTTGACTGGTTTGCAGAAACACAGCGGCCGGAAAGGACTTTGCGCCACCAACAAACAGGTCGTCCAGGCCATCGTGGTTAATGTCGGCCACGGCCAATGCTGGTCCTTCGGCCGATACCATGCGGGGCATCAGTGCTTCCCGGTCAAATTCGTTGAATACGTTTTCAATATGCGTGTGCTGCAAGCCCCATTGCTGGCTGATATCGGCCAACTGCCACGTGGGTGCCGGGTGCAAGCGCTGGCGCAGTGCCGCATAGTCAAAGCGTGGCAACCCGGTTGCGTATCGGATCTGGTCTGTTTTGCCGGCTGCAGGGTTTAGGGTTTGATAGCCGCCATCGGGCCAAATGAAAACAGCAGAATCGATAGGCATGTTGCCAAGACCGATGTGCAAGGGTGCCTGCATGCTGGAGAGGAAGCCGTGTACACTGCTCACTTCTTCCAGCAACGTATGCGTTTTGCTAAACAACAGCAGCTTGCTGCCCAGTGCAGCTGTGTTGTGTGCCGGCCCTTGCAGTTGTAGCTGCATGCTGCTGCTGCGGGCACTGTCAAGTTTGTTTTCGTACAGCAGTACTTTGTCGTTGATGTTGTTCACCACAATATCAAGATCACCATCGTTGTCGAGATCGGCGTAGGCGGCACCGTTTGAAAAGCTGGGTTGGTTGCCGGCCACTTGTGTACTCACGTTGCTAAACTGCAGCTGCCGGTTATTGCTAAAAAACTGATTGGGCAGTTTGATTTCCGGAAACTTTTCCAGTAGTGCGAGGTCTTTCTGTTGCAGGCTGTTGCTGCGCAATTTTTGCTGCATTTCCTCGCCCGATACAAAGCTGATGTAATCAATGTCATTCATCCGCTTGGGAATACCGTTCGATACAAACAGGTCTTTCCATCCATCGTTGTCAAAATCCATCAGTAAGGCGCTCCAGGTCCAGTCGGTAGCATATATGCCTGCGTATTGTCCTATTTCGTTAAACTGGCCATCGCCCAGGTTCAGCTGCAGATTGTTGCGGGCATACTGGTAGCTATAGCCGTAGCGCAGCTTGTGCTGAAAAATATTGTAATCATCTTCCGACAAAGAGCGCCGCAACATGTCGGGCTGATACGGCAGCATATCCATCGATACCACATCGGGCATGCCATCGTTGTTGATGTCGGCGGCATCTACGCCCATGCTAAACTGGCTGCTGTGTTGCAGCCGGCTGCTGCTCTCTTCCGAAAAAACACCCTCGCCCTGGTTGATATACAGATAGTCGTTTTCGTGAAAGTCGTTGCCTACATAGATGTCGGGGAGCCCATCCAGGTTCACATCACTGATGGCTACACCGAGGCCGTATCCTATGCGGCTACCGTTAATACCGGCGGTTTGCGTGATGTTGGAAAAGCGGGGCTGACAGCGGCCTTCGGCATCCCAGCGGCTATCATTTCTATACAGTCGCTGGCCAGCCAGGCTATCAAAGCTGCCCACAAAGTTTTCGCGGGGTGCATAGTTGCCATCATGGTTTACCGAGTGGTTGAGCAAAAACATATCCAGGTCACCATCAAGATCCATATCGAAAAATGCTGCCTGCGTACTAAAGCCCGAAAAGTCGAGGCCATAGGCAGCGGCTTCATCTTTAAACTGTGGTATGCCCGCTGCATTGTTGCCCTGGTTGATCAATAACTGATTTTTGCCAGTGAGCTTTTTATACCTGCCCACCCGGCACACATAAATATCCAGTTTGCCATCAGCGTTGATGTCTACCACCGATACGCCAGTACTCCAGGCGCTATCGGTAGGCAGGCCGGCTGCTTTGCTCACCTCTTCAAAGTGCAGCTTTCCTTTGTTCAAATACAACGCATTGGCATGCTGATTGGCAGCAAAAAAAAGATCGGTCTTGCCATCGCCATTAAAATCGCCGGCACCCACCCCGGCACCATTGTAGTAGTACATGTACTGAAAGAGGTTGAAGTCGGGGGCATCTGTCAGTACGTTGGCAAAATGCAGGCCAGTGCTATCGGCGGGCAGGGCCGCAAACAACACGGGTGGTGCAGCTGTTTTTCGGCAGCTGACGACCAGCGCCAGCAATGCAACAGCTGCCAACAGATGGATGTTGATACGCATTCGCTTCATGTCACTCGGCCTCATGGGTTCGTTCACGGCGTCTTGGTTGATTGTAGCTGGTATAGTACCGGGTACTCATTGTTTTGCAAAAACAAAAGATGCGGTACACTATTCAGGATGAGCCACGCCATATCACGCACCTGCCCTTTTACATACAGGCCCGATGCGGCGGGCAAAAGCGGCTCAAACTGCCGGCTACCTTTGTTGAGCAACACCAGACCATAGTTGGCATCCACACTACAAAACTGCGGCAGCATGTCCATTTGGTTGCCGGCAGCAATCAGATCCAGGCGGCCGTCGCCATTTACATCGGCCGTTACCACAGCCTGCACCGAGCTTAGCTGAGCCAGCATTGGCAGCATTTGCATGGTAAAATGTCCTTTGCCATCATTCCATGCTATGTAACTGGAGCCCGTGTTCACCTCATCGGGCTGCACGCCTTCCAGTTTGGGTCCGAATAGTTCCTGCAATGAACGCTTCGCAAATTCATTGTGCCGAAGCGTGTTGAACTTGAGCGATGGTATCTGGTCAGTAATGTCTTTTTTCAAAAACACCGGGAAGTCTTTCTCGCCTATTTGCTGGCTGATGATTTTATCGTTGATGCCGTTCTGATCAAAGTCGGCCACCCATAAGCGGGCAGGGTGCAGACTGTCTGGCCGGAGATAGAAATTTTCGCCAAGGTTTCCCAGTATCCAATCGAGATCGCCATCGCTATCCAGATCGGCCAGGGTGGATGTTTGCCACCAGCCGCGATAGTTTTCGAGGCCGCTTTTTTGCAAGCTGTAGCGGCCGTTGCTCCACAGGTACACTTGCGGCGCCATCCATTCGCCGGTTATCAGCAGGTCTGTGTTGCCATCAGCATTCACATCGGCGCTGTGTACACTAGTGAGCATGCCCAGTTGCTGCAAAAAGGGAGCTACCTGCGTGGTCACATCCGAAAAGTTTTGCCCGGCATTGTTTTGCAGCAAATAGCTGCTAGGGTGCACACCATACTGCTGCGCCTGGCTCCGGTTCGCAATCAGCAAATCGGGGTAGCCATCTTTATTAAAGTCGAGTATAGTGGCGCTGCCACAGTTGGTGCCGTTCAAAGGCAAGGCACCAGCTTTTAGTTGAAATGTTCCTTTGCCATCATTTAAGAACAAGAGATTCTGATAGGTGGGCGAACCTGCCTCTGCAAAGTTGCCACCGCCGCCTGCAAACAAGTCCATGTCACCATCACGGTCAGCATCAAAAAACAAGGCGCAAGTCACGTCGGTAAACTTGAATTGCTCAAATGCAGGCTGTTTGCTAAGCATATACCCATTGGCAGTTTGCAGGTACAGCTGTGCGGCTTGTCCGGCGGCCCCGCCAATGTACAGGTCGGGTTTGCCATCGCCATTTACATCGGCTTGTGCCTGGCGGGGGCCCTGCCGCGAAAGCATGAAAGGCACATTGCGTTCGTAGTAAAAATCGACGTAGTTGTCTTCGGTGTGCTGCTGAAAATAAGGTGCAGTAGCGGGTATAAAAAGCGCTGGCTGTGTGGCCGGTGCTGGTGTATACCACTGGCCGGGTTGCTTCGCAATGTCTATTTGATGTACCTGGTTGATGGCTGGCCTGGGTATGCTGGTGATACTGCTATCGGGCCAAATAATCTGCATGGAATCGGGGCGGCGGTCGCCAAGGCCCACATGCAGTTTGTACTCCACACTTGATTGAAAGCCGCGGCTGGGCATCAATTCACGCAGCAGTATTTCATTGCCACAGTATAGTTTCAATTTGCTGCCAATGCCGTTGATGTTGGGCTGGCGGTAGCGCAGTTGTACGGCCACGTAATTGGTCTGGTAGTATTCTCTACTATTGTTTTTGTAGAGTTGTGCTGGTTGGTTCACATTGTTGATCACCAGGTCCAGGTCGCCATCATTATCAAAGTCGGCGTAGGCAGCACCGTTTGAAAAGCTGGGTTTAGCCAGGCCC
>JALOMC010000192.1 GCA_025455665.1 Chitinophagaceae bacterium
GTTCATATAGCAGGTGGCCATGCCTTTTTTGTCGTTTTGCTTTTGCCGTATGGCCAGCGAGCTATCGTTGTATGCCAGTGCTCTGCGGTAGTCTTTCAGTTCGTAATGCACATTGCACAGGTTGCTGTAGGCGTTGCCCAGTCCGCGTTCATCGCCCAACTGTTGCTTTATCTGTTTACTTAGTTGGTAGTACTCCAGTGCCTTTACGTAGTTGCTATCGTAGTAGTAGCTCTGGCCTAAATTGTTGTAATTGTAGCTCATCAGGGCCGAGTCTTTCAGTTGTTTGGCTATGTCCAGGCTTTTGCCAAAATAATCGGCCGCTTTATCAAACTGTTTCAGCCCTTCATTGAATACGTTGCCAATCCATATGTAGACGCCGCTCAACCCTTTCAGGTCTTTCCCTTTTTCAAAAAGGGGGGCTGCTTCCAGATAAAGCTTCAAAGCAGCATCGTAGTCGTTTTTATCATACTCAATGGTGCCAAGGGCCCGCAAACAGTAGCCCTGACCGGCAAAATCGTCCAGCCGTTGGCGCAGCTGCAAGCTTTGTCGCAGCAGGGTAGTGGCGGCTTCATTTTCGCCATTAATGTTCAGGAACACGCCTTTGTTGTACAAGTAGAGTGCCTCGCCGCTTTTATTGCCGGCTGCTTGCTGCAGCGCAATGGCCTGGTTGGCATGCAGCATGGCGGCTGCACTGTCCTGTTCACGATAGTAGAGAAACAGTTGGTAATGTGCCGCTGCCCGGGCCGTATCGGTCGTGGCGGCTTTTAGCGTTTGCAGCAGGGTGCTGCTGTCGGTAGTTTGGGCAGCAGCCATTAGTGTTGTAGCCAGTACATACAGGCTAGTCATCCATTTTTTCATACAGCGCTACAGTTGTGGTGAGGAAATAGAGGTGGCCGGTGGCACGTGGATGCTGACAACTGTGCCACGGCCGGGTTGGCTGTCCCATTCCACTTCACCTTTCAGAAAGGCGATGCGGGTGTTGATGTTTTTCAGGCCAATGCCATCCTGCGCCAGTGCTGCCTGCACATCAAATCCTTTTCCATTGTCTTCAATGGTGATGCTGAGGCCGTCGGCATCGTTGATCAGTGACAAATCAAGTTGCTGCGCACCGCTGTGCTTAATCACATTGTTGATGCATTCCTGCATGACCCGGTACAGCATCGTTTCGGTATTGGCCTCTATACGGTCGTTCAGGCCTTCGGTATGCAGGGTTACTTTCAGCACCCGGCTGTCTATCTTGTCTACAAACTCTCTTACGGCTGCTGCCAGTCCCTTTTTCAGCAGCGCATTCGGCATCATGTGGTGGCTCACGGCTCGTACTTCTTTGCAGCTTTCGTCCACCATGCTGGTTATTTTTTCCAGCCTCGTTTTTTCGTCGGGGCTCAGCGAGGCCAGCTCACTCTCCAGGGCACTCAGGTTCATGCGGGCTGCACTCATCATTTGGCCCACCCCATCGTGCAACTCGGCGGCTATGCGGCGGCGTTCATTTTCTTCGGCCTCCATCACTGCTTTGGTAGCAGCTTCCTGCTGCTGCATCAGCCGTGTTTGCAGTTCTTTCTCTTTGCGCAGCTTAAAGCGTTTGTAATAGCTAAATCCCAGCAGCCCGCCCAGTACCAATAGGCCCGCTATGCCGGCTATCCAGTAGTTGCGCTTGGCAATGGAAAATTCTTGTTCACGGATTTTCTTCTCCTTTTCCAGCGTTTGGTAGCGGGTTTCCATTTCGGTAAAGCGGGCATTCATATCGGTCACCTGCAGGCTATCGGTGTATTTCAGGCGCAGCCGTTCCGCTTGCAATGCTTTACTGTATTGGCCGCTGGCTTCGTAGGTGGTCGATAGTGCTTCGTAAATCTTCACCCGCTCTTGCAGGTTGCTTTCCATGCTGTCGGTCAGCACCAGTGCTTTTTGCAGCACTTGTTCGGCTGCCAGATAGTCTTTCAGACCGGTATAAATGCGGGCCAATACATTGCTGCTGTTCACCAGGCCGCGGCGGTCGTCCAGCTGGCTGCGGATGTCGTAGGCCTCTTCGGCAAAAGGCCGGGCTTTGCCAAACTGCTGCAGGCTGAGGTAGCAAATGCCCAGGTTGTTCAGTGCACTGGCTAAAAACTCGTATTGGTTGATGGCCCGGCAGTAGGCTTCTGCTTTTTCGAGGTAGGGGATGGCTGCCTGAAACTGGCTGAGCAGCACATACGCATTGCCCACATTTACATAGCTGGCGGCCATGCCTGCTACATCATTGATGGCTTCGCGAATGGCGAGGGCCCGGGTATGATAGCGTAGCGCACCATCCACATTGCCCACATGGCTGTTTACACTGCCTATGTTGTTGAGGGCGGTGGCAATGGCAAAAGAATCGTTGAGCTTTTCGTACAGTGCCAGGGCTCGCTGGCCGGCACCCAGCGCTGAGTCGTAGTAGCCTTCTTTGTTGTAGATGATTCCCAGTTTCAGGTGCAAGCCGGCCATGCCTTTTTCGTCGTTCATGGATTGGCGCAGCTGCATGCTTTTGCGGTACATGTCTTTGGCCCGTGTCATTTCCAGCTGGTCCATGTACAAAATGCCGAGGTCGTTGTAGGCCTGTGCTTCGCCTTTCAAAAAGCCGGTTTTCTGCGCCAGCGCAACAGCTTGTTCGCCGTAGCCGATGGCTTTTTGCCGATCGACCGTTCGGTAAAGCCAGGTGAGTTCGTTGTAGCTCTGGCACAGGGTGCTGTCCTTCTGTGTAGGCAGTAGTTTTTCAATACTGTCGATAGCGGCTTTGGGCTGTGCGGCGGCGCACCAGCATAGCAGCCAGGCGGCGCTGGCAAGTAGTGGATGTTTCATGATCCCAGGCAGGATAATGGGTAGTTGACAATGAAAAAGGGGCCGGCTAGAAGAGGGTGGTTGGAAAAGTAGCAAAAAAAAGAACCCGCATAGCGGGCTCCTTCAGGTATTCGGTCATCGGTATACAAACCGGCTAGTACAATATGCGGGCCCGGATGGTATGCTTCACTTCTTTCAACAGCTGCAACGCATGTTTGCTGAGCTTGTTATCTACATCTACCACCACGTAGCCGATGTGCTGGTTGGTAGCCAGGTACTGGCCCAATATGTTGATGTGGGCCTGGCTCAGTGCGGTGTTTATTTCGCTGAGTACACCGGGTACATTTTTATGAATGTGCAAGATGCGGTGGGCGCCCTCCAGCATGGGCAGGTTAAGGGCGGGTACGCTATGGCTGCCATAAGTAGTGCCTTTTTCCAGGTAGGCCAGTAGCTTGGTACTTACATCTACGCCGATGTTTTCCTGCGCTTCTACAGTGCTGCCGCCTATGTGCGGCGTCAGCAGCACATTGGGCAGGCCCTGCAGGGGGGTGGTAAATGGATCGCCATTTTTTTCGGGCTCTACCGGAAACACATCGATGGCCGCGCCGGCCACATCGCCGGCTTTGAGAGCTGCGGCCAAGGCATCCAGGTCCACTACTTCGCCACGGGCGTAGTTGATGAGGATGCTGCCTTTTTTGAATTGTTTGATCAGCGCTTTATTAACCAGGTTTTTGGTGCTGTCCGTTTCGGGTACATGCAGGCTGATGATATCGGCTTTGCCTACCAGCTCCTTCATGCTGCGGCAGGCTTCGGCATTGCCCAGCGGCAGTTTGGTCAGCACGTCGTAAAAAATGACTTTCATACCCATCGATTCGGCCAGTACACTTACCTGCGTGCCAATATTGCCATAGCCAATGATGCCCAGCGTTTTGCCACGTAGTTCGTAGCTGCCGCTGGCGTCTTTCATCCATTGGCCCTGGTGGGCGGCGTTGTTTTTATCGGGTATGCGCCTGATGAGCATGATGCTGGCACCAATGACCAATTCGGCCACACTGCGGGTATTGCTGTACGGCGCATTGAATACTGTGACGCCGTGTTGGGTCGCTGCCTTCAGGTCTATTTGGTTTACCCCAATGCAAAAGGCGCCAATGGCCTGCAGCTTGCTGGCTTGCTGCAGTACCCGCTCAGTTACTTTGGTTTTGCTGCGGATGCCCAACAGGTGTACATCCTTTATTTCCTTCATCAGCGTTTCTTCATCCAGGGCGCCGCTTACTTTTTTTACGCTGGCATAGCCATGCGATTTGATATTGGCAATGGCGGTTTCGCTGATATTTTCCAGTAGTAGAATCTTGATTTTCTCTTTGGGATAGCTGGTTGCTTTCTGGCTCATAGGTGGGCGAATTTACGCCAGCCTCCGCACATGGCCCAAGCGGTGCGGGCCACCACTTATATTGCGGCCCAAACATGCAACCTGCAGCACACATACCTGCCCTTGATGGCCTGCGTGGGCTGGCCATTGTGCTGGTGCTATGGCTGCACCTGTTTGTACAGCCGCTACCCGATGTGGCGCCCTGGCCCTGGCTGCAGTGGTACCAGGCCATAGCCGGTTATGGCTGGGCGGGTGTCGATTTGTTTTTTGTACTGTCGGGTTTTCTCATCACCCGGCAGCTGCTGCAGCAACAAGGGAAGCCCGGTTTCTTCAAGATTTTTTACCTCCGCAGGGCTTTTCGCATTTTGCCGGCCTACTGGCTGCTGCTGGCAGCGTTTGCAGTAGGTATTTACAGCGGCGTGCCCCGGTTATCGCCATGGCTTACCGCGGGTGCTTTCCCTTGGTACAGCTACTTGTTGTTCATTCAAAACTTTTGGATAGGCCATGATCAGATTGGCGCCATTTGGCTATCGCCTACCTGGAGCCTGGCGGTGGAAGAGCAGTTTTACCTGCTGTTTCCGCTACTACTTTATTACCTGCCCAGGCGCTACCTGCCATGGCTGCTGATGGCCGGCATGGTACTGGCGCCCATGGTGCGGGCATTTTGGCTGACCGGCTATGATGGATATGTACAGCTGGCCGGCCGCATGGATGCGCTGTTTGCCGGTGCACTGCTGGCGTGGGTATGGCAGCAGGGTGGCTTTAGGTACTCAGCAGCGTTGGTAAGGCGCCTGCACTTAAGTGCATGGCTACTACTGGCGCTGGCAGCCCTGCTGGCGTGGATGCGGCAGGCCACCGAGGGCGATGTATGGCTGCACACCGTGCTGATGCTGTTGGCTGCCACGCTGCTGGCTATCCGTTTGCTACGCCATACTGGTGGGCTGGCCGATTGCTTTTTTGCATGGGCGCCGCTGCGCTGGCTGGGGCACCTTAGCTATAGCTTGTACCTGTGGCACCAGGTGGCCAATGGACTAGTGCATGGTTGGGCTGGCCACCCGCTTCCCGAAATAAAAACGTTGGCCGATCTGGGGCTGGCCCTGTTAGCGCTGTTATTGTCGCTGGGCATGGCGGCCCTCAGTTATTTTGTGGTGGAGCAGCCACTGCGTCGCTGGGGAA
>JALOMC010000193.1 GCA_025455665.1 Chitinophagaceae bacterium
GGATAAAATAAGCTTGCTGAAAACCAAGCTGAAGGAATACGACAAACAAGCCTTTACGCAACGAAAGGAACGGGGCGAGTTCATCAGGGTAGCACTGGTGGGCTATACCAATGTAGGCAAAAGCACCCTCATGAACTTGCTGAGCAAAAGCGAAGTATTTGCCGAAAACAAGCTGTTTGCCACCCTGGATACTACAACCCGCAAAGTGGTGTTTGAAAACACACCGTTCTTGCTGAGCGACACGGTGGGCTTCATCCGCAAACTGCCGCACCACCTGGTAGAAAGCTTTAAAAGCACGCTGGACGAAGTACGCGAAGCAGATGTGCTGCTGCATGTGGTAGATATAGGCCACCCGCAGTACGAAGACCAATACAATGTGGTAAACAAAACCTTGCAAGAGCTACAGGCGCATGACAAGCCGGTCATTACTGTATTCAACAAGCTGGACCTGTACGAGCAGGCCACCTTTGACCAATGGCTGGATGAAGAAGTGAAGCAACAACTCCTTCGCGACCTGGAAGCCCGATGGCAGCGGGAAACACAGTACAATGCGGTGTTTGTATCGGCCATTGAAAAGCGTAACCTGGAAGGCTTGCGCAAAACCATTTTGGATAAAGTGCGGCAGCACTACGCGGTGCGGTATCCGTACAAGACTAACTTTTATCAGTAGGCGCAGCACCGCCAATCCACTCTCCCGAAAGACCAGCCTTGTTTTTATGATAGCTGAGCAGTACGCTGCCGGTATGTGCCAGGTGTATCCAGCAGGGACGCTGGTCTGCATGCTGCAGCTTTTCTATCGCCTGCTTAACAGACAAGCTATCGCCCGGCACCAACAGTAAAGCCACTTGCTGTGCAGCCGCCAACTCATCCATCCATGTGATGGGTACCGGCTGCCCATTTATCAGCAAGGCCGAAGGCTGTGCCAGCTGCTGCGGCCAGCCCACCGCCTGCCAGCTAATAGCGGCGGGTATATTGGCCTGCGCTACTGACCGGCCCAACAAGCGCCCGGCTGCACTGAGGCAAGCACGTGCCGCAATGGCCGCATACAGCAAGCCGCGGTATAGAAAAGCGCCACTGCCTTTGAAATGCTTTTGCACAAACAGCTGCATGGCCTGGTAAAACACCCGCACATAGCGCAGGCTTTGCTGGCCCGAACTTTCGCCTTTGAAATGAAGGATGGTGCTATCGGCAAAATAGTAATTGCGATAGCCGGCCTGCGTAATACGATAGCTGAGATCAATGTCTTCGCCGTACATGAAAAATCGTTCGTCGAAGCTGCCCACTTCCTCTAATACCGACTTTTTGACCAGCATAAATGCCCCGGCCAGTACCGGTACCGGCTGCGTGCTGTGCTGCGATAAGTGGCCCATGTAGTAGCTGCTGAAGCGGGCCGACCGCGGAAACAGACGACAGAGGCCCACCTGCTTGTACAACGCAGCCGCCGGTGTAGGAAAGCCACGTTTGCTTTCCGGCAAAAAGCGGCCGCTGCCGTCGATCATCCGGATGCCCAAGGCCCCTGCCTGCGGATTTGCCTCCATAAAAGAGAGTGTTTGCTGCAGTGTATCTTCTGCCACTATGGTATCGGGATTGAGAAACAGGATGTACCGGCCCCGGGCCTGCTGCAAGGCCAGATTGTTGGCCCGGGCAAACCCCACATTGTGCGGCAGCGGTAGCCACTGCACTTCAGGAAAACGTGGCTGCAAATAAGCCAGGCTGCCATCGGTACTGGCATTATCCGCCACCAGTACTTCTGCCGCCAGCCCCTGCGTGGCCAGCCGCACCGATGCGAGGCACTGCTCCAGAAAATGCCTGACGTTGTAATTGACGATGATGATGGAAAGCTGCATGGTGCCGGGCGAAAATTAGGGCAAATAAATCTAGTGCTGCCCGACGGGCCAGCCACATGGCTGTGAAGCGGATGATGCCCCCTGTACAGCCGCCCAAGGGCCGCGGGATGCGCAAGGTGGCGGCGCAGCCGACAGCCCGCAGCGCAGCGAAGGGCCGAAGCGACAGCGAAGCCTGCAGCAGCCCGAACTGCCGCTGAGGCAGGCAGGCAGCTGATGGCCCCTAATAATGAAGGCTGTTGCCGGCCGTACGCCTACTTTTGCGCCCATGCTAGCACAAACACTTCGCCAGGCTGCCGAAGCAGGCGCCGCCCAGCTCCGTCATTACTTTCAAAACCCCGGCCTGCAAACCAGCTTTAAACCGGGCGGGGTAAACGACCTGGTGACCGAAGCCGACCACGCCGCCGACAAGGCCATCATTGGCGTCATCAAAGCGGCTTATCCCGATCATTTTATACTGAGCGAAGAAACCGGCAACGTAGCTACCGACAGCGAATACAAATGGATCATCGACCCCATTGATGGCACCATCAACTTTGCGCAGGGTATTCCTATTTGCTGTGTGAGCATAGGCCTGGAGAAAAATGGGGAAATGCTGATGGGAGCGGTGTACGCCCCCTTTTTGAATGAATTCTATTTTGCCGAAAAAGGACAGGGTGCTTTTCTGAATGACCGGCGCATACAGGTAAGCCAACGCGACCAGGTATTGCACGCCTGCATGGTCACCGGCTTTCCGTACACCTACATCAACATGCCCAATGGTCCGCTGGAATGCTTTGAGCGTTTCATACGGCGGGGTATACCGGTGCGCCGCCTGGGTAGCGCTGCCATCGACCTGTGTTGGGTAGCCGCCGGCCGGTTTGATGGCTTTTACGAACACAAACTGAACGCCTGGGATAGTGCCGCCGGCTGGCTGCTGGTAGAAGAAGCAGGCGGTACAGTAACTGACTTTGAGGGACAACCTTACAGCCCCTACCAGCCTCGTATAGTGGCTACCAATGGCCGCATCCATGCAGAACTATTGGCCTGGCTGCGCGGCGAGGTGCCGGCGGCTTAGGGGAATTTCGGATTTGTGATTTCTGATTTCTGATTGGACAAGTGAGACTTGAGATGGACGGAGGCTTACTTCCTCATTTCTTATTCTGTTATTCCTTATAGCTTATTCAGCAGTTTGCTCTCGCAGCGGCACAGGGAGAATTGATGAATGCGGATTTCAGATTGCTGATTTGAGATTTGAAATTGGCGGACGCTGCCCTCTTCCTTCCTCATTCCTTATTCTGTTATTCCTTATTGCTTATTCAGCAGTTTGCTCTCGCAGCGGCGCAGGGAGAATAAATGAATGCGGGATTCAGATGGCTGATATGAAATTAGCGGACGCTACCCTCTTCCTTCCTCATTCCTTATTCTGTTATTTCTTATTTCTTATTCAGCAGTTTGCTCTCGCAGCGGCGCATGGAGAATAAATGAATGCGGGATTCAGATGACTGATTCGAAATTTGAAATCGGCGGACGCTGCCCTCTTCCTTCCTGATTCCTTATTCTGTTATTTCTTATTTCTTATTCAGCAGTTTGCTCTCGCAGCGGCACAGGGAGAATTGATGAATGCGGATTTCAGATGGCTGATTTGAGATTTGAAATTGGCGGACGCTGCCCTCTTCCTTCCTCATTCCTTATTCTGTTATTCCTTATTTCTTATTCAGCAGTTTGCTATCGCAGCGGCGCAGGGAGAATGAATGAATGCGGGATTCAGATGGCTGATTTGAAATCGGCGGACGCTGCCCTCTTCCTGCCTCATTCCTTATTCTGTTATTCCTTATTCTGCCTTTCAGCCCTCCCAATTCCTCCTTCCTTCCCTCCCCGGGCATTGATTTATTTTTAACAACTAAACTTTTAGTTGTGTAACGAAGAAGTTAGTTATATTCGTTAGCGGAATTCCTGAAGGGTGCCGTACAACACCCGCTACACACGCACACCTGTTGTCATTTGAATCCATCATTTCTGTTAAGTGAGTGCATATGCCTAAACCAAGTAGTAAAACACTGACCAAGGCCGAAGAACAGGTAATGCAAGCCCTGTGGCAAATAGGCGAAGGCTTTTTGAAAGACATCGTAGAAGCCATGCCTGCCCCGCAGCCGCACAGCAATACCGTGGCCACCCTGCTGAAAATACTGGCCGAGAAAGGCTTTGCCACCTCGCAAACCATTGGGCGCAACCACCTGTACCGCCCACTGATGAGCAAGGCGCAGTACAGCCAGCAAAGCCTGGGTACGCTGGTGAGCAGCTATTTCGATGGCTCGTACAGCAGTGCTGTCAGCTTTTTGGTAGACCAGAAAAAGCTGAGTGTAAAAGACCTGGAACTGTTGCTGCAACAACTCAAAAACAAGTAGCTCATGCATCCTGCCATTGCTTACCTGCTGAAGATGCTGCTGTGCAGCGCCATCCTGCTGGGCTACTATTGGGCTGCCCTGCGCAACGAACGCTTTCACCAATGGAACCGCTTTTACCTGCTGGCGGCGTTTGGCCTGAGCCTGCTGGTGCCCCTGCTGCAACTGCCACTGGCCAGCCAGCAGCCCACGCCGGTGGTAGATATGGTGGCAGCGCTGCCCTGGAACCAGGTAGTGGTGCTGCGCCGGGCAGCACCTGGCTGGGGCGCCAAAGAAATAGGTTTGGCCCTGGCCGCGGCCGTCTCGGTGGTCTTGCTGGTACAGCTGCTTTTGTCAGTGTTGAAAGTGGTACGATTGTACCGCCGCAGCAGCCCCAGTATGTACCACGATGTGAGCGTGGTAGTAACCGACGAACGCTCGGCTCCGTTTTCCTTTTTCCGCTGGCTGTTCTGGCGCAGCGATATTGACCCCGATAGCCCGGGCGGCCAGCGCATGCTGCAGCACGAGCTGACGCACATCAGCGAAAAACACAGTGCCGACAAGTTGTTGGTAGAGCTCATCATGGTAGCAGGATGGATCAATCCGTTCTTTTGGATCATGCGCCGCGAACTGTACGCCATCCATGAGTTTCTGGCTGACCAGAAGGCCATTGCCCGCTATGATGGTGCTGCTTTTGCCGACATGATACTACAGGCCGCCAATGCCCTGCCCGCACCCACACTTGCCAATCCTCTCTTTTCTTCTCATCTCAAAAGACGTCTCAAAATGATTACCACCTCATATCAACCCAAGTACAGCTACCTGCGCCGCATCAGCGGGCTGGTGCTGATGGTGGCTACCGCCCTGCTGCTCATCATCAGCATAGAGCGGGCCCAGGCACAAACCAACAAGAAAGTGGCACCACCACCGCCACCTCCACCCCCGCAATGGACAGTATTGCCCGACAGCATCAAAAGCGCTAAGGTGATTGACAAGAATGGCGTATGCTATGTGAAATACGAAATGAAAGACGGCCGCAAGCTGCAGTTTGAGCTGAATGACGCCTTAAAGAAAGGCTACCTGGTACCCCCGCCACCGCCACCGCCGCCGGCCAAACCTGCCAGCCCTGC
>JALOMC010000194.1 GCA_025455665.1 Chitinophagaceae bacterium
GCGGGGGCCACCCGGCCCATGGCCAGCAGCTGCGCATACCGCGTTTTGTACGTGCCCGACCAATGCTGGCTGCGCCGCGGCGATATCAGCTGCATCGTTCGTTGCGCATCCAGCTGCCGGCGCATCCCGTCTATCCAGCCGTAGCACAGCAGCTCATCCAGCACCTCTTTTACCGATACGTATTTGGCCGGCACCAGTTTTTTATAGGTTACCAGCCACACGCTTTCGCTTTGCTGGTGGTGCTGCTGCAGCCAGGTACGCAGGGCTGTTACACTGGTCACTTCTACTTGTTCAAACCGTTCGTTGCTGATCATGGTACAGGAGGCGCTTTTTTATGTCAGTGCACGGCGCCCATGTCGGCCATGGGCTCTTTCGAAATGCGGGCCAGTGCCACCAGGGGTAATAACACCGCACAAATCAAACCGATCAGAAAAAAACCTTCGGCGTAGCTGATAATGGCCGACTGTAGCGAAACGGTCCCGTCAATGGCCTGCGTGGCCATTTGGCTGGCCTGGTGGGCGCCGTAGCCCTTGGCTTCAAAGGCCTGCACCAAGCCGTAGTAGCGTTCGTTGGCCTCAGCATCGTAGGCCGATACGTTTTGCAGCAGCTCGTGGCGGTGCACGGCCTCGCGGCGGTTTACAAATGTGTTGATACCCGCTATACCGACAGCGCCGCCCAGCAGGCGCAGCATGTTTGAAAGGCCCGACGCCTGCGCCAGCTCATTGCCCCGCAAGCCCGACAGCATAAGGCCTGCTACCGGCACAAAAATGAAGCCAAAGCCAAAGCCCCTGATCATTTGTGGCCAAAACCAATCCCATTCGCCCGAAGTAGGCGTCGCCAAAAAATACGTGATCACCTCGTAGCCAATGACGGCCGAAAAGCCCAGCACCACCAGCCATTTCGGACTTACGCCTTTTTGTATCAGTGTGGCGTTCAGCCCCATCAGCATGCCGGTCAAAAAGGAGCTGGGCAAAATGAGCAGGCCGGTGCGGGTGGCATTCCAGCCCAAAAAGCCCTGTACAAATACCGGGTACAAAAACACTGAGCAATAGATGGCGATGCCAAAGGCAATATTGAGCAAGGCGCCTACCCACACATTGCGGCGGGCCAGCAGGCGGATGTCTACTACCGGCTCGGGCGTTCGCAGTTCACGCACCACAAAAGCCAGCAGCCCCAGCACAGCCAGTATGCTGGTAGCCACTATCATGGGGCTCTCAAACCAGTCTTTTCGCTCTCCTTCTTCCAGCACCAGCTGCAGCGCCCCAATACCTACCACCAGCCATACAATGCCCCAATAGTCCACCCGGCTGCCGGTGCGCTGGCGCTGGCCGCCAATGTAGCGCCACGATAGCCAGGTGGCCACTATGCCAATGGGTACGTTCACATAAAAAATCCACTCCCACGAAAAATTATCGGTGAGGTAGCCGCCCAGCACCGGGCCCAGCGTAGGGCCCATTACAATGCCGGCACCAAAAATGCCGTTGGCTTTGTTGATTTCTTCGGGCGGAAAGGTTTCTACCAACACGGTTTGAGCTGTGGCCAGCAGGGCACCGCCCCCAATGCCCTGCACAAAGCGCCAAAACACCAGCATGCCAATGGAGGTAGAGGCCCCGCACAAAAGCGACGCTATGGTAAACAGGATAACCGAGGCGGTGAAGTAGACACGGCGACCGAAAAAATTGCTGAGAAAACCGGTGAGTGGAATAATGATGATATTGGAAATGGCATACGAGGTGATCACCCAGGCGGTTTCTTCAATGGTGGCGCCGAGGTTGCCGGCTATTTGCCGCACGGCCACGTTTACAATCGAGGTATCAATCAGCTCCATAATGGCGCAGGTAATCACCGTAATGGTGATGAGCCATTTGCGGGCGCCCTGCGCATAGGTGGTTGGTAGGCTTGCAGGTTCCATGCTAATCGGTTTTTACTGATACAGACACACTCATGCCAGCCCTGAGCGGATAGGCTGCCCGGGCACTATCGGTCAGCACCAGCTTTACAGGTACGCGTTGGGTCACTTTTACAAAATTGCCGGTGGCATTGTCGGGCGGCAGCAGCGAAAAGCGGGCACCGGTGGCCTGCGCCACCGATTCGATGCTGGCTTCAAACGTTTGGTCTTTGTAGGCATCTACTGCTACCGTGGCCTTGGTGCCAGGCCCCATACGGCCTATCTGTGTTTCTTTAAAATTGGCAATCACCCACACCTGCTGTTGGTTCACCACAGCCATCAGGGGCTGGCCGGCGCTTACTTCCTGGCCGCGCTGCACTGCTTTTTTCGACACGATGCCGCTGGCAGGTGCCTTTACCACGCAGTACGATAGCTGCAGGCGGGCATCTTCCAGCTGCACCGCAGCCCGCTCTACCGCCAGGCGGGCCATGGCTATTTGCATGCCGGTACCGGCTTCGCCTGCTTTCGATTGGCTGATGGTGGTTTTGGCAGCTGCAGCCAGCTGCTGCTGTGCCTTCAGCTGGCTGCGGGCATTGCTTAACTGCTCGGCGGCTGCTGCTTGATCGGCTTTTGCCAGGTCGTACTGCTGCGCCGTGGTGCTGGCCGAATCGAGCAGGGCGGCTGTGCGCTGCAGGTTTTTGTTGGCCAAGTTCAGCCTTACTTCGGCAGCCGCTACATTGGCACGGGCCGCCAGTACACCGGCGGCGCTGGCTTCGCTGTTGTTGGCGGCTGTGGCAGTGCCCAGGTTGGCCACGGTGGCGCCGTTTTGGGCCAGCTGTAGTTGCTGCCGGGCAGTGGCCAGGTTTAGTTCAGCCTGCCGTACGGCCAGGCGGTAGCTGGCATCGTCCAGCGTCAGTAGGGTATCGCCCTCCTGCACATATTGGTTGTCGCGTACACGTACACTCAGCACGGTGCCGTTCATTTTTGGCAGCACCGGGCTGATGTCGGCTTCCAGCTGTGCGTTGTCGGTGGTTTCGGTGCCCGAGCAGGCGGCCAGCATGCTGAGTGCCAGCGCCCCGGCCATGGTTTTTTTCAGTAAATGTTTCATTTCAACGTGTTGTATGCGTTACTTTTTGAAGAAGGTGATAAGCAAGATCAAGGTTGGCTTTGGCTACTACCCGGCCAATGCGGGCTTGTAGCAATTGGGCACTGGCGAGCACATAGTCGGCCGAGGAGCGGGTACCGGCTTGCAGGCGTTGGCGTTCGAGGCGTTCGTTTTCTTCGGCTATCAGCACCTGCTGCTGCGATAGCTGCAGTGCTTCGTCGGCTCGTTTCAGTTCGGTAATAGCTGCGTACAGCTCCAGCTGCACGCCCTGTTGCGCTTGTTGCCACTGAGCTTGCTGCCGGCGTTCGGCCAGGCGGGCTTCTTGCACCCGCGGCTTGTTTTGGTACAAGTCGGTCAGGCGCCATTGCAGCTGTATGCCGGCTTGCCAGGTGCCGGTAAACCGGGCCTCGTTCGGAAACAGCCGTTGGTTGGGCCGGTCATAGTTGTAGGCAGCCCCTACGCTTACCACGGGCAGGTAGGCAGCCTTGGCCTGCTTGCTGGCCAGTGCCGCCTGCTGGTTGGCCAGGGTCATGCTTTGCAGGTCGGCCCGCTGGCGCAGTGCCTGGGGCAGCAGCACCTCCAGCGCCGCCGAAATAGCGGGTGGCGGCGGTGCTTCGGCCGGCAGCTGCAGGTTGGTATGGTCGGCCGCCCCTGTCAGCAGGGCCAGTTCGTAGCGTTGCAAGGCCATGGCATTGTCAGCATCGCTCAGCATTTGGCGCAAACCAGCCAATTCCAGGTCTATTTTCAGCACATCCACCGGCAGCAGTACCCCATTGTTCACGGCCTGCTGCAGTACCCGCCTTTGCGCTTGCAGCGCCTCGGTATTGGCCAGCAAAATGGCGCGGCTTTGAGTGGCCACATACAGCCGGTACCAGCTGGCTTTGGTGCTGTAGGCCAGGTCTTGCTGCCGGGTGCTGATGAGCAGCTGTTGTACGGCCGTCTGCAGGCTGGCCTGCTGCTCGGCCAGGCGCTGCGCTCCGCCAGCCCATAGCAGCTGGCGTACATACGCCTGGTTGAACGATTGATTGAGGATCTGGGGGTTCAGGACCACCTCGCCGGTAGGAAATGCCACCCGAAAAGGGGTGATGTTATCGCTCAGGCGAAAAAAGCTGGCCTGCACCCCGGCCTGTGGCAGGCGGCCCTGGCGCTGCTGCTGTAGGCGGGCCGCGGCTATTTGGGCCGACAGGCTATCGGCCCGCAGCACATGGCTTTGGGCCAGGGCACGGTCTACGGCCTCCTGTAGCCCCAGCGGCGGCTGGGCATTTGCCGCGGTGCCGGCTGCCGCCACCCAGGCCAGCGCCACCCATGTTTTATACATAAAAAACGGTTGCTTCATTGGCTGATGATTGAGTTGAGTTTACATTTAGTCATAAAATGACTATTGGTCATTTTAGGAGATTAAAAAAAGCCGCGGAGCGACTTGTGAGCTGTAAAGAAACGCAGCCTATCGAATTTGGTTGAGGGCTTGGGCTTATTTTTTTTTGAGCAGCTGACCAATGATGTCTTCGTAGGCGGCATAAATATCGGCTTCGCCCAGCCCCAGCGAGGCAGCCACCAGCGGGCCCCTACGCCGGATAAAGCGCAGCACCCCAAAGGTCATGGACCATAGGTTGAGGGTGAACAAGGTTGCGTCGGTGCCGGGCAGCAGGGCCCCGGCTGCTTTGGCTTTGCTCACAATGCCTGCCACGAGGGCGGTTATTTGCTGGCTGGCGGCCAGCATATCGGGCGTTTCCGACAGGGCATTGTCACCTTCGAAAAGCGACACCAGGTCGTACTCCAGCGGGTTGTCGGTATAAAACCGATAGCTTACCCTGATGATTTGCAGCAGCTGCTCATCTGGTGGGTCGGCGCTGGCTGCCACGGCTTCGAACAGGCGAAGCAGCTGCAGCCGCGAACGGGTGCTGAGCACCCCGATAATTTCCTCTTTGCTTTTGAAGTACAGGTAAATGGTACCCTTGGCCAGTTCGGCTTCGCGGGCCACCATATCAATGTTGAGGTGGTGCACCCCGTGCTGCGCCATCAGGCGGGTGGCTACCTCCAGTATGTGCTCCCGTCGGTTTTCCTTTTCAATATTTCTCCGGTCCTTGGTTCCCATGGCTGGCCGCAAAGTTTGCGCAAATATCTGGGGCGGGCTTGCTGCAAAAAGAAATGCTTCATGCGTTTTTAAGTTCAAATTAGCACGACACCCCACGTCCACCTGCGCTCAACACCCGCAGGACGCACTCATCCCTATTACGCCGGGCAGCCTTGGCCACTGCCAATAATTTGGCAGTATCAAACCACCCAGGCGGGTGGCTGGTAGGCCAGCTGATGCTTTTGATGGGCCTGGCCGCCTCCGCCATGGCACAGCCTGCGGCGCCACCCGGCCCCGGCTTGCAGTGGCAAAAGCTCAACACCGTGGCCTACCCGGGCAAGCAAGATGATATTTTCTTCATCGATAGCCGTCAGGGCTGGTACGTGAATGGCGGCGGCCATATTTACAAAACCAGCGATGGCGGCCAACATTGGGAGCTGGCCTTTCAACAGCCGGGTACCTTTTTCCGCTGCATCGCTTTCATCGATTCGCTGACGGGCTTTGTGGGCAATGTGGGTACCGATTATTTTCCCAACGTAAAAGACACCATACCACTGTACAAAACCACCGATGGCGGCCGCAGCTGGCAACCAGTGGTGTACAAAGGCCCTTATGTAAAAGGCTTGTGCGCCATTGATATTGTGAAAGAGCAATACATCAACCACGGCCAGCTAGACTATAAATACCACATTTATGCCGTGGGCCGCGTAGGCAGCCCGGCCAATATGATGGTCAGCCATGATGGCGGCAACAGCTTTCAATCGTGGAGCCTGCAGGCCGACTGCAAAATGCTGTTCGATATCAAAATGTTTAATACCCGCGAAGGCGTTGTGTGTGCAGCATCCAGTGAAAATGTGGCTGAATCGAACGCCCTCATTTTGTACACCGCCGATGGAGGCAACACCTGGCAAAAGCGCTACCAATCAAGCCGCCCTTTCGAAACCACCTGGAAGGCCTCTTTTCCCAGCCGGCAGGTGGGCTATGTGACCATACAGAGCTACAACCCCGACCCGCAGGTAAAGCAACAACGCGTAGCCAAAACCACCGATGGCGGCCGCACCTGGACCGAAATAAACCTGGTGGAAGATGCTGCTGCCCGCCAGTTTGGTATCGGATTCATCAATGAGCAGCATGGCTTTGTAGGCACCATGAATAGTGGCTACGAAACCCGCGACGGAGGCCGCACCTGGCAGCGCATCAACCTCGGCAGGGCCTGCAATAAAATCAGGATTCAAACCGATGCCAATGGCCAATTGTATGGCTATGCCATTGGTGTGGATGTCTTTAAACTTCAATAACACGCATGCATCATTTTACAAAACTGCCCGCCACCTTGGCTCATGCCCAAAAGGGCTACCGCTACCGCGTAGACCTGACCCAGGTACAAAACGACCGCTTGACCGTAGAACTCACCACTCCTGCTATCCGGCAAGACAGCATCTTGTTTCACCTGCCCAAAATGGTACCCGGCACCTACGCCATTCACAACTACGGCGCCTATGTGCAGCAGCTACAAGCTTTTGATAAGCAAGGCCAGCTGCTACCCGTGGAGCGACGCGACAAAAACAGCTGGATGATACAGCAGGCCGGCCGCCTGCACCAACTGCGCTACCAGGTAGATGATAGCTGGCAAACACCCGAAGTGAAAGAAGATATTTTTGAGCCGGCAGGTACCAATATTGCGCCCGATAGCGGCACTGCCACGCCGGCGCAGCAAGGCGCCCGATACCGATGTGTTTGCCACCAGCAACTACCACCTGCTGGCCGATGGCCCCATCATGTACAGTGCCCCCGATACGGCCTGGCTGCAGCTGGCCCGCACCCGTGTATTGGTAGCCGTATACTCGCCCAACAAAAAGCTGAATGCCGCAACCGTGGCTACAGAACTATTGCCCATTTTGAACGCACAGAAAGCCTACCTGGGCGGCAAGCTGCCGGTAAAGGAATATGCCTTTTTGGTGACCCTGTCAGACAATCGGCAGATGACCCGCTACGGTGCACTGGAGCACTCCTACAGTTCATTTTACTACCTGCCCGAAAGCATGCCTGCCAAAGAACTGGCGACCAGCATCCGCGATGTGGCATCGCATGAATTCTTTCACATCATTACGCCGCTCAATATTCACAGCGAAGAGATCGGATCGTTTGACTACATACGCCCCAAAATGTCGGCCCACCTATGGCTGTACGAAGGGCTGACAGAATACGCCGCCCACCATGCCCAGATATGCGCCGGCCTTATCAGCGAGAAAACCTACCTCGACCGCATGGTACAAAAAGCCACCGTGGCCAAAAAGCAGTTCAACGATACGCTGCCTTTTACCGAACTATCGCTGGGGGCGCTGGATAAATACAAAGAGCAGTATGGAAATGTATACCAGAAAGGCGCCCTCATTGGCATGTGTCTCGATATTCAACTGCGCCACTTATCAAACGGCCGCTACGGCACCCAGCAACTGATGAAAGACCTGTCGAAAAAGTATGGCAAACACCGTTCGTTCAGAGATGATGATTTGTTTTCCGACATTGGTAAACTTACTTATCCCGAAATCGAAAACTTTTTGCGCACCTATGTAGCGGGCGCCCGTGCCCTGCCGCTTGATTCTATAGTACGGCTGGCAGGCTTGCGGTATCGCCCGACCGATACAGTGCAGCAGGCAGAAGTGGCCTTCACGGTGGGCTTTTCACGAGTGGGCAGCTCCGACACATTGCAGATCAGCACCATGGCCAATGCGACCAAACTGGCCAAACGCATTGGGTTGCAAAAAGCTGACCAACTGCTACAGTTCAATGGAGCAGCGTTCAGTACCAAAACATTTGGCAGCCTTTTTCAGGAGTATGCTGCCAGCGCCAAAGCCGGCGATAAAGTAAGCTGGACGGTGCGGCGAAAAAACAAAGACACAGGTGAATGGCAGGTACAAACGCTGGAAACCACCATTGTGGAAGAGGCTACCGTAGCACCCACCCTGAAGCCACTGCCCAACGCTACTGCGGTACAACAGGCTGTGTACCGCCAGTGGCTACAGCGCTAAGCAGTGCTGCCAGTTTGCTACATGTGCCCTGCCATGGCTCGTCCTTTCCTCTCTTTTGCAAAAGCCGAGCCTGATGGTCCGCTCATTAGTTTTGGAACATGATGCCCGCACTTTCATCAGCAGCCACTTGAAACCGACGCTCAAAACATATTGGCTTTGCCAGCTGGCTGGTTGGACCGGCTTTGTGCTGATTGAAGTCAGCAATTACACTTTCTTCATTGCCAAAACTTTCATTCCGGCACTGGTGCTTACTTTTTCGCTGCAGGCGGTGGCCGGCCTGCTGCTGATGCACGGCTACCGGTGGTACCTGCACCGCACCCGTTATCAGTGGCGGGCTTCATCGGGCATTTGGCTAAAGGCACTGGCCGATACGCTGGTGCTGGCATGCCTGCAAACCGTATTGGCCGACCTGATGTACACGATAGTAGGAGGAATCAGCTTTTTAAAGCAACTGGAGCTGATTGATTTCGTTGGCAGTGTGTACAATTGGATGCGCTACATTGGTGTGTGGGTCATCATTTACTATATGTACCAACTGCTGAAAAGCAGTAGCGAAGCAGAAAAGGCATTGCTGACAGCGGAGAGCAACAGCCGCAATGCAGAACTGGAGCTGCTGAAAGCGCAGCTCAACCCCCATTTTCTTTTCAATGCACTGAACAGCATCAAAGCACTGGTTACCATTGACCCCGAAAAAAGCCGCACCGCCATTGTGCAACTGAGCGAAATATTGAGATTTACACTGCAGTACAACCGCGAACAGCTGATACCATTGGAGCAGGAGCTGGCCGAAACCACCAAGTACCTGGCGCTGGAGCAGCTGCGCTATGGCAACCGGTTGGTATTTCATGTAAACAGGCACATACCTACAGCCGATTGGGTGGTGCCACCTGCCATGCTGCTTACCCTGGCCGAAAATGCTGTAAAGCACGGTATAGGCCAGCTGGAAAATGGCGGGCACATTGATATCGTAGTAGCTGCCGAAGGCCCCTGGCTCTGCATCACGATGCGCAACAGCGGCCAATACCAGCCACAAGGCCATGTCGGGCTGGGGCTAAAGCAAATTCGCACCCGGTTGGAAGCCCTGTACCAGGATCGTGCCAGCCTGCATATACACAACCAGGCGGGCAGTGTAGAAGCCCGTCTTAAGATTCCGCAACTATGAGTATTCGTGCATTTATTGTAGACGATGAACCCCTTTCGGTAGCCGAACTGCAGCTGATGCTGCAGGCACACAGCAGTATCGAAGTAGTAGGCAGCGCCACCCGGGCATCAGAAGCGATTGAAAAAATAAAAGAGCTCAAGCCCTCCTTGCTTTTCCTCGACATCAATATGCCCGAGCGAAATGGCTTTCAGCTACTGGAAGCACTGGATGATGCGCCCGATGTGGTTTTTGTAACCGCCTATGATGAGTATGCGGTGAAAGCCTTTGAAGTAAACGCACTGGACTACCTGCTGAAGCCAGTAAACAAAGAGCGGCTGGCAGAAGCCATCCAAAAGGTAGGCCAGCAGGCTACACCGCAAAAACTGGAAGCCGATAAGAAGATCTTCATCAAAGATGGGGAGCGTTGCTTTTTTGTTCGCCTCAGCGATATCCAGTATCTGGAAAGCGCCGGCAATTACGTGAAGGTATTTTTCCAAAATAAAATGCCGCTGCTGCACCGATCCTTGAACTACATGGAAGAACGCCTGCCCGATAGCCTGTTTTTTCGGGCCAGCAGGCAGCACCTCATCAATACCGAGTTCATCCGCCAAATTGATCCGTTTCTGAATGGTACCCTACGGGTAACCATGGAGAATGGCGCCCTCATCGACATCAGCCAGCGGCAGGCAGTCCGCTTCAGGGAGCAAATGGGAATTTGAGCACTGATCATTGCTATCCTGCGATGGTACAATAACAATTGGCCGTTTGGGCTCCGAAGTGCAGCTTCGCATCAAATTTCAAACACATGCAAAAACAACTCTTTCTCCGCCTGCTGTGCGTACTGCTGCCCGGTATAGCACTGGCGCAGGAAACCAAGGTTCAAATCACAGACAAGATAGCCATCAGTTTTCCTGAAAAGCCTGCGGTACGCGACATACAGGGCGTAGCCACCCTGCACACCCTGCGCTTGTCCGATAGTACAGCCAACTTTAATGTACTGGTAAACAACCTTGAAAAGAGCAATGGATTTACGGCCGATGTATTGGCTGCTGCCCTGCTGGAACCTGAGTTTTGGGAGCAGGCCGAGCAAAGCTTTGTGGCTCAATTGGGCGCCGGCTCATCGGTACAAAAAAAGGAAATAAATCAACTCGATGGCGGGTGGAAAGCCTGCCGAGCTAACAGTGTACATATTTGTAGAAGGCGTGTACAGTGTAAATGTGGTACACAGCAAGCGAAACGACAAAGCCAGTTTGGCCTTGCGAGACAAGTTCTTCGCATCGCTGACGATGGCTGAATAAGCAATGAATCTTCCTCATCACCTGCACACACACTTTCGGCAACACCCTCATTGGTCGTAGCCCGGGCCCGTGAGGGTGTTTTGTTGCCAGCCAATTCGGGCACATGACCGTCATCCATTGCTGCTGTCAGCTGCTGACCAAATCGAATTCGATCATCAGCTTGAAGCGGGAATCATGTGGCAAGAGCCAATCATTACCAATAAAAAAATGAACCACGCCGGTGACGTGGTTCATTTTTTTAGCTCCCCCTGCTGGACTTGAACCAGCGACCCTCTGATTAACAGTCACAGCATTATCCCTTCTCTTGTTTTCTGTTATTTTCTAATGCATTGATTATCAATATTTATTTTTCCCTTTCTTTCCTTTATTACTACATTATTTAGCATTATTTCGTATCTTTCAGGTCACATTTGAGGTCACATTACCCAAATGTGACCTCAGCTATGCCTACACTCAACACCTCCGTCAGCTTCTTCCTCGACGCCTCCCGACCCAACGATGACGGCAAATGCCTCATCAAACTCAACCTTTACCACAAACCCAATAAGAAGCGCTATGCTACCCGCTTCCATGCCACCAAAGCGGAGTGGGAGAAAATCAACAGCCCAAACCTGCGGGATGAAGAACTCAAGAAGGTTAAGAAAGGGCTGGCCGACATCTTAGCCAAAGCAGAAAAAGTCATTGCCCGCCTGGAGCCATTCTCATTCGTGGCATTCGAGGAGGCATTCTTCGACAAAACTGCAGGCCGACATTCCACCGCTTTAAAAGCATGGTTTGACAACTACATCGACCTACTCAAAGCCAAAGGGCAAATCGGCACTGCAGTTTCTTACAAAACCACGCTCAATTCCATCGAGGGCTACCGCAAACACCTCAGCCTGCACGATGTAACGCCAGCCTTTCTGCACGATTATGAAAGCTATTTGCTCAAAGATGGCAAGTCCATCAGCACGGTGGGCATTTACATGCGGCAGCTGAGGGCAATCATTAACCAGGCTATTGATGCCAATGTATTTCCTGCCGAACGCTACCCCTTCAAAAAGTACCAGGTACCTGCCGGCCGAAATGTCAAGAAAGCCCTGTCAGAAAAAGACCTCAACAAGCTGCTGACCTATCAGGCCACTTCACCCGATAAGCAGAAAGCCATCGATTTTTGGCTCTTTTCATACCTCTGCAACGGCATGAACTTTGCCGACATCATTGAGCTCAAACCAGAAAATATTTCAGGCGATTACCTGCACTTCATACGAGCCAAAACAAAACGCACCAAGAAGAAAGACCTCCGCCCCATTCGGGTTGGCCTCAATCCAAAAGCAGTGGAGATCATCCAGCGCCAACGCAATGAAAACCCGGCAAACCCTTACCTGTTCCCGGTACTGGAAGAAGGCTTATCACCAGTAACCATCAAACACCGGTGCCAGCGTTTCATCAAGTGGGTAAACAAGCACATGGACCTCATCCGCATAGAACTCGAAATAGACCAGAAAATCGGCACCTATGCAGCTCGTCACTCATTCTCCACGGTCCTCAAACGCAAAGGCGTTTCTACCGAGTTCATCAAAGAATCGCTGGGGCACAGTTCATTAGTAACAACTGAGAGTTATCTTGATAGCTTTACTGACGATGTGAAACTTCAATACGCCAACCTACTCACAGACCTCACATGAAAATTACCATACTCACCAGCATATTGAATGGCCGGCGTTCAATATAAATGAAGGATTCGATGATTTAACGGTTCCTGCTTTGCAGAAAGCAACGCAGTACACCCCGAAAACAACTCATGAGCTTTACCAACAGCTTACAACCCTTTTACGTCATTTTCCTGAGCTGTTAAAGTATCTCAACGAAGAAAAACTCCCAACCGTAGAGCCAATTATCCCCCATTTTTATCAAATAGAATTACCCAACCATAAAAACACCCATTCGCACTTTTATTACCTGCTGTACATGCAGGAAACACTTAGGATATTTAATGTGGCGATTATAAAATTCATGCCATTAAATCCTGTTCATCGGGAGTATAAAGTTCAGTTGTTACTCGATAGCATTAAATCGAACACAATTAGGTTATCTGATGAACTGAAAGAGCAAGGTATGAACGGCATTCCAAACGCCTCTGAGAATCCAAAGCATTATGCCTTATATGTGGCCAAGTACTTAATGGTAGTCTTGTTCTTTGAGTTGCAAAATGTATTTCAACAGGAGCTAACGGATAGAATAAACCCCAAGTTCTTTTTCCAGAACATCCTGCGGGAAGAATACAATCAAAACTTCCTCATTCCAGCAGGCCAATACTTTGAGCACAAACTTTCGATATTGATCAATTGCGGTACAGCTACAAAAGATGATTACTTATCACTGCTAAGGGAATACCATACAGCCCCAAAAAAAGTGAATGAAGTACACACGAAAATTCACAATGCGATTTTCTTAAACGAAACCGAATCTTCTTCACTCATCAATGAGACCATCAACAATCAGGATTTAATTGCTGCTGCCATTGAAAAAAAGAAAAGTGAACTTTCAAAAAACATCAACGCCCATGCTTATGGATTTGAAAGACTAGAGGTTATCAATATGGCTCTCTCTAACCTTGAATATATTTTGGAAGGAGATACACACATTCAGTCTATCCCGGCACAGATTAAGTCCTGGCTACAAAATCAGCAGCAGGTTTATTTGGTAAATGCTAGTCAGTTGTTTACATCCGACAGTGCCGCAACTGGTCCAAAAAAAGAAAAACCGCAAAAGGCACTTGAACAGAAAAAGCTAATCGCATTTGAGCATTTGCGCTTTATGAAAGGCACCAATCTTCAGGACAAGCCAATCATGTCGGAGGCAGAATTTGACCGAATGATGAGTTACTTATACTTCTTGCTACAATATGACTACCTACCCGAAACAGTCGACCCTATCCCAGTTGTCAATCTCCCTACAGGCTCAATTCGATACACCTTTTACTTGCTGCACCAAAAACTCATTAGCAAATCCAGAATCAACGAGTCCTGGATTAATTTTCTACACGCCTGTTTTGACCAATTTAGTACAGTGGATATAAGGACTACAAAAACCAAGTTTTCCCAGGCTCCAAAGAGTTACGAAAATGACTTAAAACAAATGAGCGGGTAAGATTGGTAGAGTAAGTTTACCTCTGTTTTACCCTCTTCTTGTTTGCTCTTTTTGCTATCAATTCTTCACCGCAAAAAATTGATAGCAATGACAGACAATGCTCAAATCCTCGAAAAGCTCACCGAAATCGCTTCCAAGCTCGACGAGCAGAACCTCCTCCAGAAAACAGTCCTCAACTTCAATGAGGCTTGTAAGTACCTCGACGTTAGCCCTTCTCATCTCTATAAGCTAACCTCTACCAAGCAGGTGCCTCACTTCTGCCCGCAGGGCAAAAAGCTGTACTTCAAACGCATGGAGCTCGACAACTGGCTCCAGCGCAATCGCCAGGCTACTCCCGACGATCCCGAATCAGACGCCTCCGACCTCGTTATCCGTGGCCGCAAGTAATCCATTGTTCACGCACTCAAATCTTCAACATGGCTACTTGTACCGTCTGGAAAAACTTCAGCGAACCCGTCGAGAAAGTATCGCTTATCATGCTGGCAAAACGCCTCTCCGCAGATACCTACAAACAAGAGGTATCACAAATCCGTATGCGCATAGCAGAGGGCAAAAAAGAAGAAGCGCAACGCCTCAAGCAAAAACTGCCCGCCTTCACGCCCTCCGGTGTTTTCAACGAAAAAAGACTGAGCACACAGCTCGACATGTATTCGGGGTACATCCATCTCGACTTCGACAAACTATCCCCCGACACCCTTTCCAAAGCCTTTGAGGTCCTGATAGCAGACCCTCATACCTATCTGTCTTTTATCAGCCCCAGTGGCAATGGCCTCAAAGTGTTTGCCGAAGTGGATACCGGCCCCGAACAACATGAGACCACCTACCAGTATGTCCTGCATTACTATGAAAAATTAACAGGCCTCAAAGCCGACGAAAAATGCAAAGACATCACCCGCCTCTGCTTTGTAAGCTGGGACCCTGGCTTGTACCACAATATCTACAACCAGAAATTTCGATTGTCTGAAAGTAAAGCCTTGCCTGAAAAGCATTTCGAGCCTCCAGCTATGAAGCCAAACACTCCATGTTCATCTGATCAATACCTGCTCATTTTCCAACAACAAATTCTATTCACCAATCAAAAAGCCACTTACCAGGATGGCAACCGTAATAATTATGTCTATCTACTTGCTTCCAACTGTAACCGTGCAGGCATACCTCAGCTGGATGCTGCTGATCTTATTGCTGAACATTTTGATCTACCTGATCAGGAAATTCAGAAAGCCGTAAAAAGCGCCTATGCGCACCATAGTGCCGAATTTGCCCGTTATGCAAACACTGCAAAGCTGCAAACTCAGCAAACTAATACACATGTTCCAGAGAATGATGTCAATGAGGACTACCTGAAATCAACCCCAACATTGCCGGATGAAATCTTCGACACACTACCTGGCATTCTGGCGGCGGGCGCAGCTGCATTCTGCGATCGGCGCAAACGTGATGTATTCTTTACGGGTGCTATCGCCATCCTCAGCGGTTGTTTGCCCAAAGTCACCGGCATCTACCATCAGGAGAGAGTACACCCGCACCTTTTTACCTTCATCATAGCACCGGCTGCCAGTGGTAAAGGCGTGCTGAAAAATGCCAAACGCCTGGCCGACAAATACCACCAGCAGGTACTGGCGGCAAGCCGGGAGAAACAATCCCGCCATGAAGCCGAGATGGCCGATTACAAGCTCCAGCTCAATAAGCGACGCAAAGGCGATCCGCCACCAGAAAAACCTGTCACACCGCCATTTCGCATTGTTTTCATTCCGGCCGACAGTTCACATGCCCGCATGATTGAACACCTCCAAAACAATGGCGGGCAGGGTATCATTTGCGAAACCGAGGCCGACACCATGAGTGGAGCCAAAAAACAGGATTGGGGCGACTATTCCCCCGCCCTTAGGTCAGCATTTCATCACGAGAAAATCACCCTCACTCGCAAAACCAACAACGAATACATTGAAATAAACGACCCTCGACTGGCTGTGGCCCTATCAGGCACACCAGCCCAGGCACCCCGGCTCATCGCTTCGGCCGAAGACGGTCTCTTTAGCCGCTTTTTATTCTATGCGTTCAAAAATGAACTGGTTTGGCAGGACCCTTCGCCCAACAACCAAACCATTGTATATAATGATCACTTCGACCAACTGGCCGATGACGTGTTGGCCATGATTGGGTTCCTCGAACTATCGCCCACCGAAGTGCAGCTTTCTCCCCAGCAGTGGCAGCAGCTCAATACTGCTTTCGCAGGTATTCTGGCCGATGTCGCCACTTTCACAGGTGAAGATGCAGCAGGCGTGGTGTTCAGGTTGGGCCTGGTACTTTTCAGGCTGTGCATGATTTTCACGGCCATGCGCAAAGCGGAAAACGCCGAAATAACGCCGACAATGTACTGCGCCGACCAAGACTTTCAGAATGCGTTGGCCATAGTACAAACCTACCTGCAGCACAGCCTCCTCATGTTCAACAACCTGCCCAAAAAAAGCGAAGCCACCCAGTTCAAAAAAGGCGATAGTAAACGCAAATTTTTTGAGGCTTTGCCCCAGGGCTTTA
>JALOMC010000195.1 GCA_025455665.1 Chitinophagaceae bacterium
TAAAAAATTTGGCTCAGGTGGGCCTTGCTGCCGGTAAGCACGCCGGCTACACAATCGCTATGGCCGCCCAGGTATTTGGTGGCGCTTTGCAGGCTTAAATCAATGCCCAGTTGGTGCGGCTGCTGCCACAGCGGGGTGCAGTACGAATTATCTATGACGGTGATGATGCCCCGGCTGCGGGCAAAGCCCGCCACTGCCTCCAGCGGCTGCAGCTGGTAGGTCCAGCTATTGGGGCTCTCGAGGTAGTACAGCACCGTATTGGGCTGCGTGGCCTGCTGCCAATGGGCCAGCTCGGTCCCGTCAATGTAGGTGGTGCTTACGCCAAATCGGGGCAAAATCACATCAAAAAGGCGCTGCGCCCAGGTATACGGCGACCTTACACTCACAATATGGTCGCCACTTTTTACAAAAGGCAATACCGAACAAAAAATAGCACTGGCGCCGCTGTTGAATACCAGGGCATCTTCGGCCCCATCCAGGGCGGCCAGCTTCTGTTTCAAAATCTCCAGGGTAGGGTTATTGCCTCGGCTGTACAGGTACACATCGTACTCGGCAGCAAAGGCCTGCCGCAGGTCGTCTACGGTGTCAAACAAAAAATTGCTGGTTTGTACAATGGGCGGCGATACCGCATTGAAATAGCTGGCGTGGTCTTCGCCCAACTGGTTGAGGATGTAAGAAATATCCATGGCGGTAAAGCTAGGCGAATGTGGCGGGTACGTGACATAGGACAAACAAAACCAGTATTTTACCGATACCGTTTACCGACTACCCAATCTATATGGTTAACCGGCAGCGGCAAATTTTGTATAACTTCATTCCAGCGAACCAACCGGCCATGGAGACAATAGTAATAGAAATTACCTCACCGAAAGCTTACAAGCTTTTGGAAGACCTGGAGGACATGCAGGTGTTAAAGGTCATTCGCAGACATGCGGGCAGCACAGAAAAACTGTCAGAGAAATATGCGGGCAAGCTTCCTGCCAGCATTGCTGAACAAATGAATGCATATGTGGACCAAAGCCGTGCCGAATGGAACGACAACGGTATTTGATGGACAGCAATGCTGTGATTGACTATTTGGGTGGCAGATTCTCAGCTGCAGGCATGGCGTTTATGCACAACATTGTAGATGAGGTACCGGTAGTTTCCGTAATTACCAAAATAGAATTGCTGGGGTTCAACGCTCCGGCTCAGCACCAACTTCTACTCAATAGCTTTATAGAAGACGCACAAGTAATTGGACTAACCGACGAAATAGTAGACACTTGTATAGCACTGAGGAAAACTCACAAAATCAAATTGCCTGATGCATTAATTGCAGCTACTGCCCTTGTAAACGGACTCACCTTGATTTCACGTAATACCGTTGATTTCCGGAAAATCCAATTGTTGCAAGTCGTTGACCCACACCTGCTTGAACCCCCAGCCAGTTAACCGCGACCGGAGACTGTCATCCGGGTAGATAAAGATGGGCAGGTCGAATACATTCTGGACATTCCGTAAGAATAGCAGCAAACTACACACCCTTCCATCGCCAGCCATTACCATCCCCACTTGTATGACAGGCGGTCGCTGTTGGGAAAGTATTCGAATGCACGCCACACTTAGTGAACCTGCCAATAGGGGAATGCGATTTCGAAGCTAAGACCCTTTGCGGCAAGCCAGCATTTCTACCAACTTAAATCTGTAGTCCTAAAAGAAACTGTCAATACTCCAACTTGTCACCCGGATGCTGTTGTGACTGCTGGCCCACAAAATACACGCCCACAAACAGTACCAGCAATACCACGCCGGTCACCGCCGCCTTCCAATTATCCAGCACCACAGCAGTGGCTACCACCGTGTAGGCCAGTACAAAAAATACCACCAGCGCCGGTATCAGGCGGGTGATGAGGCCAGGCTGCACCAACGCATTATTGACACCCCGGCGGCGCAGCAGCAGCAAGGCAATGGCGCAGGTAATAAAACCCATGCTATCGAGGAAAATGGAGAAGCCAAGGATGTTATCGACGCCCTTGCCAAAAAAGGTAACGATGATGGTAGTAGCTGAAAAAACAATCAGCCCCGGCACCAATGCCTGCGTACGCGGATGCTGGTAGCTGAATAGCCTGGGCAGTACCCCATCCTGCGCCATGGCGTACATCACCCGCGGGTTGCTCATCAGCAAAATATTCACGTAAGCCAGCACGCTGATGAACATGGCAAAATCAAACAGCTTGGCTCCTATTTTACCAAACCAGGCTTCGAACAACAGCGCCCCGATGGAGGTGGCGTTTTTCATAGGCTGGTAGCCTATCACCTGTACATACGCATAGTTGACCGTGAGGTACAGCAGCACCACAATGATGATGCCAATGAAAATACCTTTTTGCAAGGTGCCTGCCTTGTTGACCTCGGCTCCGAAATTGATGGTCTGCTGATAGCCGCCGTAGGTAAAGCTGACGGCCACCATGCTGATGACCAGCAGCAGCCAGCCATTGCTGCCATCGTAGGTGCGCACCGGATCGGTGCTGTAGCCATGCGGCGTTACCTGCGTACCAGCCGCCAGGGCCGATATCAGCACCAATATCAGCCCCACCTTTACCAGCATCAGCACATTCTGGGTACGGCTGCTGGTTTTGAGGCCCAGCAAATTCACCACAAAAAAAATGCCCACCGCCAGTACCGATAGCCCCACGTTGAAAGCAAAACCCATTTGCTTGCCAAATAGCAAATCGCTGCAGTACTCGGCTCCTATCAGCGTCACCACCGCCAGCGAGGCCGCATTGCTGATGAGGATGAGAATATTCACTGTGAAGCCCACCGCCGGGTGATAGGCGTACGAAAACACTTTGTAGTAAGCGCCCACCACCGGCAGGCGGGTACCTATTTCAGCAAAAATGAGTGCCCCCACCAGTGCCATCAAACCGCCAATCAGCCATGCACTGTAGAAAATTGTTTCGGTACCACTTTTGGCCGCTATACTGGCCGGCGTTTTAAAAATGCCCATGCCTATTACCAGGCTTACTACAATCACCGTCAGATCAAACAGGTTCAGCTTGCTATTGCTTTGCATACGCACTTTTGTTTAGTCGGCATTGGCGGCAGTGTTGGCGGGTTATCAACCATTGTGCCTTTTTAGGCTACTGCTGGCACCGGCTGCCATCGCATTTTTGGCATCTACGTTTTACCACCACTATGTACAATCGGCTAAAAATAGGGCTTTGCTTTTTTGCTTTTACTTTTTCCATCATGGCCGGTACTGCCCAGCAGGCACCTGCTACCGCAGCACCGGCCGATACGCTGCAGGGCCTCGATAGTGTTGTATTCAGCCAGCCGCTGTTTGGCAGCAACCGCCGGCAGCTATCTGCTACCGGTGTAAGTGTGCGCCACCTACCGGGCCAGCTGCAAATGAGCAACCCCACCACACTGGTGGCGGCGCTGAATACCGCCCCCGGCGTACGCATCGAGGAGCGGTCGCCGGGCAGCTATCGCCTCAATATCCGCGGCAGTTCATTGCGCAGCCCTTTTGGGGTACGCAATATCAAAATGTACTTCAACGACCTGCCGTTTACCGATGCCGGCGGCAATACCTATTTCAACCAGTTGGCCATCAACAGTGCCAGCACTTTTCACATACACAAAGGCCCCGGTGCCAGCATGTACGGCGCCGGCACCGGCGGTGTGGTGCTGATGGAAGCGCTGGCCCCGGCAGCCCCGCGGGCCGAACTGGAATACAGCGCTGGCAGCTACGGCCTGCAGCAGGTAGCAGCCGCTGCCAACTGGGGCAAAGCCAGCCACCGCAGCCGCCTGAGCTATGCCCACACCCGGGCCGATGGCTACCGCCAGCAAACCGGTATGCGCCGCGATCAGGTGACCTTTAGCAGCCAGCTCAAAACCAGCGAGCAGCACACCCTCACCGCCACGCTGCTGTACACCGATTTGTACTATCAAACACCGGGGGGCCTTACGCAAGCTGAGTTTCGGGCCAATCCAAGAGCAGCCCGCCCGGCAGGTGGCGGCTTTCCATCGGCGCAGGCGGTCAATGCTGCTATTTACCAGCAAAACCTGCTGGCCGGCCTCAGCAGCCGCTGGCGCATCAGCAGCCGCTGGAGCAATACCACCGCCGCTTACGGCGCCTTTGCACGGGTGCGCAATTCGGCCATTCGCAACTACGAAAGCCGCATTGAGCCGCACTTTGGCGGCCGCACCGTATTTGCCTGGCGCCACCAATGGCAGCAGTGGAAACTGCACTGGCAAACCGGCGCCGAATACCAGGCCGGCTATTTCAACACACAAGTAAGCCGCAACCGCGGGGGCACCCGCGACTCGCTGCTGACCAACGATGATCTGCAGTTTCAAACCGGCTTTGTATTCACGCAGCTTGACGCCGATTGGGGCCCTCATTGGTATGCCAGCGCCGGCCTCAGCCTCAATAGCAACCGTGTGGCCATTACCCGGCTCAGCAGCCTGCCCATCAGCACCCAAAGCCGCCGGTACCGGCCCGAGCCCGCCCCCCGCCTGCTGCTGGGCTACCGGGGAAACCGCGGCTCCGAAACGCAGCTGACCATCAGCCGAGGCTTTTCGCCGCCCACCGTGAGCGAACTGCTGCCCAGCACCGGCCGCATCAGCACCGATCTGGAGGCCGAAAGCGGATTCAACTTCGAACTATCGCACCGCTTTCAGTTTGGCAAGGGGTGGGATTTTCAGACCAACCTCTTCAGCTTTAACCTGCGCAATACACTGGTGCAGCAGCGAGATGCAGCCGGCGCCGATTTTTACATAAACGCCGGGCGCACCCGCCAGTGGGGTGCCGAAAGCCAGCTAAACTGGCACCGCTATGTTAGCCCGTTGCTACCCGTACTGCGGGTGCAGGTATCGCACACCTACTCGCATTTTACCTACGCCGACTACAATAAGCTGGGCATCAGCTACAATGGCAACAGGCTGCCAGGGGTGCCGCGGCATGCACTATCGGGCTGGGTGTATGCATCATTCAAAGCAGGGTTTTACGCCCACCTCAGCTATTATTTCAACAGCAGCATTCAGCTCAATGATGCCAATACTTTTCAAGCCGATCCTTTTCATGTAGTGGGCACCCGGCTGGGCTGGCGCAGTCCAGGCACCAAAGTGCTGCAGTGGCACTTGTTTGCCGGTGCCGATAACTTGCTCGATCAATCGTACAGCCTGGGGAATGATATCAATGCTGCCGGCAATCGCTTTTTCAATGCGGCGCCGGGCCGCAACTATTTTGCTGGTGTGGGGCTGCAGTGGCAGCGGCCTTCGTTTGCTGGTGTGGGGCTGCAGTGGCAGCGGCCTTCGAAGGCCACCGCCAGTAACCAATAGCAAACAACAAAAAGGGAAAGAATAGAACTGCTACTTCAGTTATGAAAATACTCCGCGTCTCTGCGAGGTGAAAAGCTCCCGCGGATAGCGCTGGTTGTCGCAGCTATCAATCAAATTTTTCTCTGTAAGCTCAGTGCCCTCTCCCGCCTGCTGCGGGACAAGTTGTGCGACAACTCCATCTCCCAACTTATCCACCCCCTGCCAAAACTTTTTTTGCCACTCGGTAGCACCAGGCCCATATTTGTACTGCATTTGGTTCGCACCCCTCAGCGGTGCGATTAAAAGGGAAGTCCGGTGACCTGCCAACCAAAGGAATTCCGGCGCTATCCCCGTAGCTGTAAGCCCCCTTTGCCACGGCCTCCAAAAGCCGTCGCAGCCAAGACCTGGTGACACACAAGCCACTGCTGAAAAGCGGGAAGGCCACCAGGTTGGGAGCAAGCCAGAAGACCTGCCAGGTGCAGATAGCAACCATAGCTTTCGGAGGAAAAGCCGGGAATGCATTGTAACATCGTTGGCCTGCAGGCAACACGTTCGTGTACTCTCTCACATTTCTGGTCTGAAAGCGGATTTCTTCACCAAACAAACTCATGTGTACTACAATGAGCAACAAACTGTTTTTGGTGGGAGCCGCTGTATGCCTGGCTTCCACTGCCCTATCGCAAAACACCACCGCAGATAGTGGCCGCACCACCCTTGATGACGTAACCGTTACGGCAAACAAAATTTTGCAGAAGCAAAGTCAGACGGGCAAAGTCGTTACCGTCATCAACAAAAAGGAAATTGAAAACAATGCAGGTAAAACACTGGGGCAACTGCTGAACGAGCAGGCCGGCCTCACCATCAATGGCGCCCTCAACAACCTGGGCACCAACCAAACGGTGTACCTGCGGGGTGCCGGTGCCGGACGCACCCTTATTCTCATTGATGGCGTACCCGCCTATGATCCTTCGCTGATCAACAACGAATTTGACCTGAACCTGATACCGCTGACCATGGTAGACCGCATAGAGGTGGCACGTGGCGCTCAGTCTACCCTGTACGGCAGCGATGCCATTGGTGGTGTCATCAATATCATCACCACCTCGCCGGGTGCCCAAAAGCGCATCGGCGGCGCTGCCGGCCTCAGCTACGGCAGCTTCAATACGCTGCGGGCCGATGCACAGCTGCAAGGCCAACTCAAAAAATTTGACTACAGCGTTCGCTACGGTCACCTTTCCAGCAAAGGCTTCTCCACGGCCGAAGACCGCAATAACACCGGCAATTTCGACAAAGACGGCTACCGCCAAAACGCCGTGAATGCCCGTGCCGGCTATCAGCTGAGCAAAGCACTCAAGGTCAGCAGCTTTTTGCAATACAGCGATTACGAAACCGATCTCGACAACGGTATTTTTCGTGATGATAAAGACTATACCTCTGCCAGCAACAACCTGATGACCGGCCTGACAGCAGATTGGAAAAAAGAAAAATACCAACTGAAGCTGAACTATATGTACAGCGAAACCAACCGCAACCTGCTGGACGACAGCACCGATGTGGGCGGTTTTGCCAAATACAGCACCAACGATTTTTTTGGCAAAGCACAGTTTGCTGAGTTGTACGGCAGCTTTTTGCTCAGCAAGCGCTTTACCCTACTGGCCGGCGGCGATTTCAGATACAGCAGCATGAACAGCCGCTTCTTCTCCATCAGCAGCTTCGGGCCTTTTACCGATGCGTTCAAAGACACCTCGCTGTACCAGGCCAGCGCCTATACCTCGCTGCTGTACGGCCACGGCCCGCTCAATATTGAGGCCGGTGTACGCTGGAACTACCACGAACGTTACGGTAGCAATGCTACTTACACCTTCAATCCCTCGTACCGCATCAGCCAGCAGTGGCGGGTGTTTGGCAGCATTGCCAGCGGTTTCAAAGCCCCCTCCATCTTTCAGCTGTACAGTGCCTTTGGCAATGAAAACCTGCAACCTGAAACCAGTGTAAACTATGAGCTGGGCCTGCAGCACAGCGGCAAAAAGCTTCGCAGTCGCCTTGTATACTTCCATCGGCAGATCAAGAGCGGACTTGATTTCGACAACATCAACTTCGTGTATTTCAATTTCAACCAGCAAACGGTCAATGGCATTGAGCTGGAAACTGAATGGCGGCCTACACAGCAGCTCAGCATCAGTGTAAACTACACCTGGCTGCGCAGGCCAATATTGGCTGGCAAATAAGCAGCAAACTGCAGGCAAGCATCCACGGCCGCTATGTAGGCAAGCGCTTCGATGTAGGCGGCTTTCGCCTGCCCGATGTGGCACTGGCCGACTATTTTTTGCTAGGGCTGCATGTAGGCTACCAGGCCACGCAGCAGCTCAGCTTCTTTGCCGATGCACAAAACCTGGCCGATACGCACTATGTAGAAATTCGTGGATACAACAGTATGCCGCGTAATGTGCAGGTGGGTGCCCGGTTCAAATTTTGATTACTTCACGCTTGCAACCACTGCGCCATGCATCACGAACAACAAGTATGCCCCCGCTGCGGCACTGCCTTTGAGTGCCGCGTAGGCGATGTCACCAATTGTCAATGCTACGGCATTCAGCTGTCGGCCGAGGCTGAGGCTTATGTGCAGCAGCAGTATCCGGCGCAGTGCCTTTGCCGCAGCTGCCTGCTGCAGTTGCAGCAGCGCTACCATTTGTTTGTGCAGCAATCACATCGCTATAGCCAGCGCTGAACCATCTGATCACACGCATGCTCACCACGCCCCATACACCCGTAGTGCTCAGCTGGAGCGGTGGCAAAGACTGCGCTTTTGCCCTGCACCAGCTGCGCCTGCACACACCCTACCAGGTTACACACCTGCTCAGCGTGCTACAAGCCCACGACCGTACACTGAACATGCATGGCATCAGCGAAAGCCTGCTGGACGCCCAAGCGGCAGCCATCGGCTTGCCACTGGTAAAAGTGTGGGTGAGCCAGCCCGATAACGAACACTACGAAGCCCGCCTGGCCGCTGCCCTGCAGCCACTTGCCGCCATCGGCATCCGGCACCTTGCTTTCGGCGATCTCTATCTCGATGACTTGCGCCAATACCGCGAAGCACTGCTGCAGCGATGGCAATGGCAGGCTTTGTTTCCCCTATGGCAGCAACCTACACAGGTGCTGGCACAGCAAATACCAGCGGCTGGCTTTCGTACCCGCCTGTGCTGTGTACAGGTGCCACCGCTGAAGGCCAGCCACGCCGGTGCCGAGTGGAATCATGAACTGATAGCTACCCTGCCTGCCGGAGTAGACCCTTGTGGCGAAAACGGCGAGTTTCACACGTTCTGCTACGATGGCCCCATTTTTCAACAGCCGCTACAGCTTGCGCCAGCAGGTACCAGCAGCCGCCAGCTGCAGGTACACCCGCTGGCCCCGCCGCAGCAGTATGTGTACCAGCATTGGCAGCAGGCCCACGCAGTATAAAATAATCAGGGGCGATCAGCAGCAGTGCAGCGCCCGGCAGCAGTTCCGGCTGTTCGCTGCTACTCCTGCACAATGGCCCACGCACCCGCCGCCACAGGGGTATCCGCTACCATCCGGCGCCCATCAGCCACACTGCA
>JALOMC010000196.1 GCA_025455665.1 Chitinophagaceae bacterium
ACTTTTGCTTGCTCTTTGCGGCGGCTGTCGCCGGTTTTGGCCGCTGCTGCTTTTTGGCTGTTTGGTACCACGGCTTTTGCCCAGGGTACCCGGCTGCTGCGCCAGCCATCTGTACACGGCACACAGGTAGCCTTTGCCTACGGCGCCGATTTGTGGGTGGCCGATCTGAACGGCCAAAACCTGCTGCGCCTCACCAGTACGCCAGCAGTAGAGTCCGATCCGCATTTTTCGCCCGATGGTAAATGGATTGCCTTTACGAGCAACCGAAGTGGCACCAACGCCGTATACATGGTAAGTGCCAAAGGTGGCGAAGCTACCCGCCTGACCTGGCACCCGGCCAGTTCGGCGGCCCGTGGCTGGACGCCCGACGGCACGCAGGTGCTGTATGCCTCCGAACGAGAAACAGCGCCCACCGCCTACATGCGCCTATGGACCGTACCCGCTACCGGTGGGCCCAGCCGCCTGCTGGCCCGCCAGTGGGGCAATGATGGGAGCTATGCCCCCGATGGCAAGCAGATAGTGGTAGACAAAATGGACCGCTGGGATGTGGAATGGCGTGCCTACCGGGGTGGCCAAAATACGCCCCTCATTATTTTGAACCTGAGCGACTACAGCGAGGTGCTGATACCCAACCCGCAACGAAGCACCGATATTCAACCACTGTGGCTGGGCGATAAAATTTATTTCCTGAGCGACCGCGACGGCGGCGTGGCCAATATCTGGAGCTACCAGCCTGCCAATGGCCAGTTGAACCAACTGACCCGCTTCAAAGGATCGGATGTGAAGTGGCTGGCCGGCAACGGGAATACACTGGTGTATGAACGGGATGGCTGGCTGCACCAAACCGACCTGAACGGTAGTGCCGGCAAACAGCTGGCTATACAGGTGGTGGGCGATTTTCCCTGGTCGGCACCCCGCTGGGAAAATGTAGGCCGCAGCATCAACTGGGCCGACCTGAGCCCCACTGGCAAGCGTGCCGTAATGGAAGCCAGGGGCGAAATATTTACCGTACCGGTAGAAAATGGCGACGTACGCAACCTGACCAAAAGCAGCGGCACCGCCGACCGGGCGCCCATGTGGTCGCCCAAGGGCGACGAAGTAGCCTGGTTCAGCGATGCCGGCGGCAAGGGCTACCAACTGATGCTGGCCAAACAAGATGGGATGGGTCAGCCCCGCAGCATCTCTATTGGCGAATCAAAAATGGCCTGGGAGCCTGCCTGGAGCCCCGATGGCAAATACATTGCCTTTGCCGACGACGATGTGCGGGTACGCATAGTAGAACTGGCTACCGGAAAAATAGAAACCGCCGATGTAGGTGGTGTGAACATAGAACGCGGCGATATGGGCCTTACCTGGAGCCCCGATGGCCAATGGCTGGCGTACAGCAAAACCGGCGCCAATATGCTGCGCTCTATTCAGGTGTACAATGTGCGAAATAAAATGGTGCAACAGCTGACCAATCCGTTTGCCGATGCGTTTTCGCCGGCCTGGGACCGCGACCAGAAGCACCTGTACTTTTTGGCCAGTACCGAAGTAGCGCTGGGCAGTGGCTGGGCCAATACCAGCTCGCAAAATGCCCGGCCCGAGTATGAAGCATACGTCATCAACCTGCGCAAAAGCGACGAAAGCCCCTTTAAGCCTACCAGCGATGAGGAAGAGGTGAAGGCCGAAGCCAAGGCTGAGGCTAAGGTTGAGGCTAAGGTTGAGGCTAAGGCTGAGGTAAAGGCTGAGGGCAAGGGAGAGGAGAAACCAAAAGCGCCGGAGAAGCCTGCAGAGAAGCCGAAAGAGGAAGTACAAATAGACTTTGACGGACTGGAGCGCCGCACAATACCGCTGCCCATGCCTAAGCGAAACTATGGCGTAGTGGTAGCGGGCATGGCGGGCTCGGCCTTTATACTGGAGCGGGTAGCCAACAGGCCCAGCGTGCTGCACAAGTTTTCGCTGGAGGCCAAAGAAGCCAAAGAATTTATGACGGGTGTGAATATGATGGTGGCTTCTAAGGATGGAAAGAAACTGCTGGTATCGGCGCAGGGCAGCTGGAAAGTGGTAAGTACCGGTGGGCCGAGTGGGGCCGATGCCAAGACATTGAAAACTGACCTGCGCATGCAGCTGGACCGCGGCCAGGAGTGGCAGCAAATGTTTGATGAAGCCTGGCGCTATGAGCGGGATTACTTTTACGATCCCAACCTGCATGGCCGCAACTGGGACGAGGTGTACCAGCGCTATGCGCCACTCATTCCATTTGTAAAGCATCGTGCCGACCTGACCTACATCCTCGATCAGGTAAATGGTGAGCTGAGCGTGGGCCACAGCTTTGTTTTTGGTGGCGATTTTCCTGAAACCGATAACCCAAGTGCAGGCCTGCTGGGTGCCGATTTGGTAGCCGATGCCGGCCGCTGGAAAATAGCCCGCATTTACAACACCGAAAGCTGGAATCCGGGGCTGAGCAGCCCGCTGGATAGGCCGGGCCTGAAGCTGAGCAATGGTACCTACCTGGTGGGCATTAATGGCAAAGAACTAACTGCTGCTGATGACCCGTACAAACTGCTGGATGGCACCGCCGACCTGCAAACTGTACTGCACCTGAATAGCAAACCAGCTTTTGAAGGCCACTGGACGGAAGTGGTGAAGCCCATTCGCAACGAAAATGCGCTGCGCCAGCGTGGTTGGGTAGAAGACAACCGCCGCCTGGTGGACAGTCTGAGTGGTGGCAAACTGGCCTACGTGTGGGTGCCCAATACAGGTGGCGGTGGTTTTGTGAGCTTCAACCGCTACTATTTTGCGCAGCAAGACAAGCAGGGAGCCGTGATAGATGAACGCTTTAATGGCGGCGGTCTTCTGGACGACTACATGGTAGACCTGATGACCCGCAGCCTGCGGGCCTCGCTGACCAATGAGGTGCCCAATGGCAAACCGATGAAACTGCCGGCTGGTATTTTGGGCCCCAAAGCCTTGCTGATAAATGAATTGGCAGGCTCAGGCGGCGATTTCTTTCCATGGGTATTCCGGCAGCAAAAGGCCGGGCCGCTGGTGGGGGCCCGCACCTGGGGCGGATTGGTAAAATCGAGTGTACACTATTCGCTGGTAGATGGCGGAGCGCTGACGGCACCTGATAACGCCGTGTTCGATCCCATCAACCGTAAGTGGGTGGCCGAAAACGAAGGGGTAGCACCCGATATTGATGTGCGGCAGGATGCCCGGAATTTGCAGGCAGGCCGAGATCCGCAACTGGAGCGGGCCGTACAAGAGGTGCTGAAAGCACTGGCCCAGCAGCCGGTGTTGGAGGTGAAGCCGCCAGCTTACGCTACGCCGGCCCGGCCAAAAAATTAACCAATTGAGCTGTTAGCTGCTAAAAATGCCGCCTCAATCACTTAAGGTGGGGGCGGTATTTTTTTATTTGGAAAACCAATTGTCACCGCCGCCTAGTTAGAGATATTTTATTGGCCTGACAACGATTTTGCCGATAGGAAGCTCTTTTATCCATCAGGGCGGCAGCTAAATAGCAAATTGTTGTGTTGCAATGAGTAGTTGTTACTCGTTGCTGTGTTGGTTAGTTTGCCTGCTAAGTTGCCGTTGGCGACTGGCAAGCGGTTTCACCTTTAACCAACGACCTTGGTAATAGTAGGCGACGCCTATGGTAAAGTACCAATTAAGCCTGTGTGATGCTGCCCGGTTGCTGCAATTTGCCACGTTCCCGGGCTATGTGCTTTTTGTGGCGCTTCCATGCTTTTGTAAGCCAAAGTGCCCATACGATTACGAGGGCAGGGTACACCGCCATGATGCCCGAGTTGTAGTACACGGCTTCCTGCCATTCAAAATGGTGCATGTGCATGGTGGCACGGGTCATCCCGCAGCCGAAGCACTCCACATCGAAAAACAGTTTAGAGGGGCAAATGTCGACACCGGTATCATCGAAGGTATTGGCTGGCATGAGCCAAAGAATGATTGGGAAGGCGAGGAGGGCCGTCATCCATGCCAGATTTACCCACTTGTAACGGCTGGCCGGGTTATAAAATGAAATTAATGCCATGCTTTTGAGAAGTTTTACTGAAAAAAAAGCAAACAGCGATGCATGAAAGCCCGTCGCTGTTTGCTTTTTTTAGTGCAGATGCCTTTTCAAGCACCCTTATCAATAATTACTAGTAATATTCTTTCATTTTGATAAAGGCGTGGATCACGCCGGGTAGCCAACAAAGAAAAGTCAGCAAAAGATTGACCCACCAGTTATTGCCGGACCAATCATCTTTAATGCCCATAATCAGCCAAGCCCATCCCAAAATGGCTAGTAGGATATACACACCTTTGGGAATGCCCTCACCACCTTTGTTCATTTTATTCTTCAGCAGTTTTTGGGCTGCTTTCAATTTCAATGTTTCCTTCAGGGTCAGTTTGGTGCCGGTCAGCTTTTCGTATTGCTTAGGTGTCAGCTTCAAAAAAGCCTGCATGTCAGCCTCGAAAAGTTTTGCCATTTGATTATTAGCAAAAATCTCCTGTTTAACAGCGTTGGCTTTTTCATTTTTACTGCCAAAAGAAGCGTGGGCGCTACCTGCTACCAGTAGGCAAAGGCCCAAAGCAAGTGTGTACAGATTCCTCATAAATAAATGTTTGTATTTTCGGTTCAAACATAATGACAGGTGGTCAAACAACCTTCGCTGCATCAATAAAAAATATTTCAACGCCCAAAGTCGTCCTGCAGCCGCACAATATCATCTTCATCGCTGGGGGCGGCTGGGTCGGTATGCTGCCATATTTCGGCCACAATGCCGTAGCCATCGGCCCCTATCAGCCTGTGCCGATCGCCTTTGTCCAGCACAATTACATCGCCATTGATGTAGCTGGCGGGTTCGGTTTCTTCATCTGTTTTGCTGATGGCTACTTTCACCGGCCCACCCATTACCCGCCATATTTCGGCTCGTCTGAAATGGTATTGCCAGCTGAGCCGTTTGCCGGGTGCCACTACCAAAAATTTCGGGCTGAGCTTTTCGCCAATCATCAGTTGCTCTTTGGTATAGCCGGGAAAGAAAAGCTCGATAAACTTTTCGGCGTCCGACTCGGCCATTACGAAAAAGCCACCCCACGGCCGCGAAAAATCTTTACTCACTACGGTGAGACCTGCCTGTTGTATGTAGTGCTCTACTTTTTCAAATACATCGGCTGCTGCTGCCTGGGCGCCAAAAGAAAGTTGCGTCATAGCTGGGTATCGTTGTTGCCGGGCGAATATCCCGATTGATGATTATAATTCAGCCTT